>JAFDAW010000029.1 GCA_019313605.1 Deltaproteobacteria bacterium | reverse complement strand
TGCGGTGAACGCCATGCAGGAGCGCGGCGACGAATTTCTGCTGCTCGATGTTCGCGAATCCGATGAGTTCGTGCGCGCGCGGCTCGAGGGCTCCACGTTGATTCCACTGGGTGAGCTCGAAGATCGGCTCGCGGAGATCCGAGAATGGAAGGATCGCCCCGTCGTGGTTTACTGCCACAAGGACGGGCGCAGCGCGAAGGCCTGCAGGTTGCTCGGTGCTGCGGGCTTTCTCCGCGTATCGAATCTGGCAGGTGGGATCGAGGCGTGGTCACTAACGGTGGACGGGGATGTTTCGCGCTATTGAATCGCGGCGCGCGGGGGGATCGTGGGCAAAAAGAAGCTACCGGGGCCGATTGAACGCAGACACCTGATCGAGCGCGAGCTCAGTACCGCCCAGGCGCTGCGCTATGCGGAGGCCTACCTCGAAGAAGGATTCGAGGTGGACGCGATCGCGTTTCTCGTCAAGGCGGAAGCGACCGATCAACTCCGAGTGCTGCGCGGCCGATCGATTGAAGCGGGAGACGGTTTTCTGCTCAGGGCGGTGGCTTCGGCGATGGAGGATCCGCCGAAAGCCGAAGAGTGGGAGGCATTGTCCGAGGCGGCGGCGCGTTCTGGCAAGGAGCACTACGCCACGGATGCACTGCGGCACGCAGAGCGGGGGGAGAGCTGAACGATGGCATCGAATTGTCGCGTTTTTCGGGGATTGGTGAAGGAAGTCGAGGAAGAGATCAACCACTTCCTCTCGGCCGCACCCGTTCGCGTGTTGCAAATGGCGCAGAGCGAGACCGGCGATCACATCACCGTGACATTGATCGTCGATCCGGCCGAAGGCTCTGGTGGGGATGGGGGCTAGGCGGGTTCCCGCGACGCCTTCGGAGGCGCGTGAGGGCAGGGCTTCGGCGTCGCACATCGAGATCGAGAACGCGCGCTCCCACAATCTCAAGCGCGCGAGTTGCCGCATTCCGCTTCGCGCGCTCACGGTGGTGACGGGCGTATCGGGTTCCGGTAAGTCCACGCTGGCCTTCGACACCCTCTACGCCGAGGGGCAGCGTCGCTTCGTGACCTCCCTTTCGACCTACGCGCGCCAATTTCTCGAGCGCCTGCCGCGGCCCGAAGTCGATTACATTTCGAACCTGCCGCCCGCAATCGCGATCGGTCGCCGCAATCGCGTCACCAGCGTCCGCTCTACGGTGGGTACGGCGACCGAGATCCTCGATTACCTGCGTTTGTTGTTCGCCAAGATCGGCGAAACGCGCTGCCCGGAGTGCGATCGAATCGTCGTGCGCAGCAATCCCGAGAGGGTCGCCGACGCCATTCTGAAGCGCTGGGAGGGAGCGCGCCTGTCGCTCGGCACCCCCGTGTTGGCCGCCAAGGGAGAGCGCACCACAGCGTGGCGCGAGCGCATGTTGCGCGACGGCTTCACGCGATTGCTCGACGAGGCCGGGCAGGTCGTCGATTTCTCGGAGCTCACTGCCAAAGAGATCGACGCACAGCGCAGGTTTGGCCTGCTGTTGATCGACCGGCTCGTGCCTTCACCCAGCGAGAGTCGCGCGAGGCTGACCGCAGCCGTCGCGAGTGCGTTCGAGCGCGGTGCGGGGCGCTGCGTTGCAGTCGCGGCGGAAAATGAGCGCGCGACCTTCCTCGAGGGATTTGCGTGCGATGGGTGCGGCCGCCGCTTTACCGAGCCACGCCCCGCGCTCTTTTCGTTCAACAGCCCCCTCGGTGCCTGTGCGGCGTGTCAGGGATTCGGCCGGATTCCGATCCTCGATCGCAGACGCGTGGTTCCAGATGCCACGCTCAGCCTTGAAGAGGGTGCAGTCGCGCCATTTTCAACGCCGGCCAGGCGGCGCATGCGGTCGAAGCTTCTCGCGGCAGCGCGGGACACGGGTGTGCCCGTCGACTGGCCGTTCGAGAGCCTTAGCGACACCGATCAAGACTGGGTGTTCGAAGGGGATGGTGCGGGCTGGCGCGGCGTGCAGCACTTTTTCGATCGACTGCAGCGCAAACGTTACAAGGTGCAAAACCGCGTGCTAATCGCGCGCTATCGCGGCTTTGAACCGTGTGGCGATTGCGAGGGCGCGCGCTTGTGTTCAGACGCGCGATGCGTCGAAATCGCGGGGCGAAACATCGGCGATCTGGCGCGGCTGAGCCTCGGCGAGATGGCCGACTGGCTCGAAAATCTGGACTTGCGCCCGGATCAGAACGTTCGCGGTAAGAGACTGGTCGACGATCTGCGCGCACGGGTTGCGAGCTGCGTTGCCGTTGGCCTCGACTACATGACGCTCGATCGGCCGATGCGCACGCTTTCGGGTGGCGAGGCACAGCGGATCCAGCTGGCGACAGCGCTCGGCGGAACGCTGACCGCATCGCTCTACGTACTCGACGAGCCGTCGGTGGGTTTGCACGCGCGGGACGCGGCCCGCCTGGTCGAGGTGCTCCGCAAGGTCCGCGACCAGGGCAATACCGTCGTCGTCGTCGAGCACGCTCCGGAGATCGTGGCGGCGGCGGACCACGTGATCGACCTCGGTCCGGGCGCGGGCCGGCACGGCGGTGAAATCGTGGTGGAGGGGCCGGTCGACGCAATTCGAAAATGTGCGGATTCACTCACCGGGCGCGCGTTGTGCGGGGAGTGGGGCGGCGTGCGCGAAGCGTCGGGCCGTCCGGAGCACGAGGCTCGCGGCCACTTGAAGATCGTCGGCGCGCGCGCCAACAACCTGCGCAACCTGACCGTCGAGATTCCGCTGGGTCAACTCGTGGCTGTCACCGGGGTTTCGGGCGCTGGAAAATCCAGCCTGATCCGCTCGGTGCTGGTCGGCCAGCTGCGCGCAGAGTCCGACCGCGGTGACTGCGACGCGATCGAGGGCGCGGATGCAATTGACGAGGTGGTGATCGTCGACCCGCACCCGCCGGCGCGCCGCGCGCGCTCGAATCCGGCCACCGTCTCCAAATCCTTCGATGGCATCCGTCGGCTCTTCGCCTCCACGCGGGAGGCCAAGGCGCTGGGCGTCAAGCCGGGTTGGTTTTCGTTCAACGTACCCGGCGGCCGCTGCGACGCCTGCGAAGGGGCGGGCGAAGTGGTCGTCGACATGCACTTCCTCGATGACGTCCGCATGCCCTGCGAGCAGTGCGACGGGCGCCGCTATCGGCGCGAAGCGCTCGACGTCAAGTTCTCGAACCTGTCGATCGCGGACGTCTTGGATCTGACGGTGGATGCCGCGCTCGACGTCTTCGGGGGCGACGCGAAGGTCGCGGCCTGCCTGCGATCGCTCGCGGACGTGGGTCTCGGTTACGTCACCCTGGGGCAGCCGCTCTCCACACTTTCGTCCGGTGAGGTCCAGCGACTTCAGCTATCCCAGGCGCTGGGCCGGAGCAGTGCCGAGCGCACGCTCTTCGTGCTCGACGAACCGACGACGGGGCTGCACCCCGCCGACATCGACGTGCTCGTGGGTTGTCTCGATCGCGTCATCGAGCGCGGAGGCAGCGTGATCGCCGTGGAACACAATCTCGATGTGATCCGCCAGGCGGATTTCGTCATCGACATCGGTCCGGAAGGCGGGCCCGGCGGAGGCGAACTCGTCGCCTGCGGTCCGCCGAGCGCGCTTGCCGGCTGCGCTCGATCCCTGACTGGGGCTGCTCTGCGCGAGCGATCCTAGACGGCTTTCGCTCGCTTGGGTGGGTCACGCTGCGCCTCGCGGCGCTGTCCAAAAATTCTCTTGTCGTGAAGTTTGCGGAGCTTGCGTTCGAACTTGTCAAAGACAGTGTCGACCGCTGGTGTGAGTTCGGTGGCTTTGACCTGGGTGGCAAAGTCGGTTCCCTTGCCGGTTACGTGTCCGTTCGCGATAAAGCCCGCTCCGTTGGGTGCGAGACTGATTTCGATCTTGGAGACCTCGTGGAATTCGTGTCCGAGGTGCTCACTCTTCTTCTCTATGAATTCCCTTAGCAGTTCGTCTTGTTCGATTTCTTTGCTGAAATGGATGAACAGAGAAGGGTTTGTCGTCATTAATCGAATGATCTCCCGTTGGTTTCGGGGTCATTTTCGATCCTGACAAGAGGACCAAGAACGACCCTCAACGCAATTGTAACACAGCGTTCTGGAGTTCTTTTCGGCTCAACAGGGGGCTCGCTAGAGGGCGTTAGAGGGGCATTTGCATCGCGTGTAATCCTGCAGTGCGGCGGCAACTTCGACCGCAGGGCCGCGTTTTCAGGCGCCTGCGCCCCAGCGCTTCGAGGCTGCGCTGGGGCTCCGGGCGAGGTAGGGGAGAGGGGCCTTAGAAGGCCA
Source organism: Deltaproteobacteria bacterium (assembly GCA_019313605.1). GTDB lineage: Bacteria > Myxococcota_A > UBA9160 > UBA9160 > SMWR01 > JACZVU01. The sequence goes on along the minus strand of JAFDAW010000029.1, from coordinate 10,656 downwards.
GATGGCGGAAGCGGACGGGAATCGAACCCGCCGAGGCTGTGTCGCCACACCCTCCAACGGATTTGAAGTCCGTGGCCCGCACCAGCGTGACAATCGCTTCCGGGGCGGAGTATACCGAAAACGACGGGCACTCTGGCCAGTTAGCACCAGAGTGCCTCAAACGAAGCCACTCTCGAGGCTTGTCTCGCCCCTCGTCGGAAGTGCAGTCGGCCTGAACGCTTCGATTCCCGGTGATGCAACTGGACACGCGGGCATCTGGCCATCGGCTCGAGCCCGAGTGGACCCGTCGATGCCACTACAGCGGTGCCGAAGCGATTCGGCGACTGGTCGTCAAAGTTATTTGCAGGCTTTGGTGATTTGTCGCGACGCTACGCATGGAACCAAGACCGGTGGATCTTTGACCTCAGTGAACGTCGCGATGAATTTGATGAATCCATTCGGGTTTCCGGTGGTGGGCGTACAACGGCTAATGAACATCGGGACCTTGGCGCCTTTCCCACCTTTACCGACTCCAAGCCGGACCGTGATTGGGTCCGACGTCTTGATGGGGACGGGGTCCGTTCCGTCAAAGGCTTCGACCACCAGCGTCGAGTCGATGGTTGTACCGTCCGGAGCCGAACCCTTGGCGATTCGAGCAGTGGCGGTGACGGTCTTGGTCGTGTCCACGGTCACGGTGGGTGAGCCGCCGCGAAACGCATTGATCTCGATCTTCAACGAGCAGTCCGGCAGCGGTCCTGCACTCGCCTGGGGTGCGGTGGCACCGACCGCGAAGAAGACGCCCATGATGTAGATGAATATGCGCTGCAACGGCATTGCTGCTCTCCTTTTCGAAATTCCCGAATTCGAAACCGCTAGCATCAGAATCGAAGGAGCGCCCATAGTTTCACATTGCCCGGTCTTTGTGGAGTATTTTCTGGGGGGGGTTTCTACGCAGGCATGCGCAACTGGGCGCATTAAGTGGCTGATATGGAGCAGTCCTGCCCGCTATTTAAGTTTATTCGCGATTTGGCACTGGCTTGAATCCGTGTGGGCAAATTGGCCGCGATTAGCCGCGATATTGGGCTCTCGAAGCAGCTTCTGCTGTGACAGGGCCTATTTGAAAGACTTGAAGTCCGTGGCCCGCACCAGCGTGACAATCGCTTCCGGGGCGGAGCCTGCCAAAAATCGTTCCAGGCTCGATGGCTTCTGATGCATTGCTGCTGGGAAGGGCAGGTTACGCTCTGTGATGATCGAGACCGAGAGAGTTGCTCTGATAGAGTGAATCACCAGGAGGGAAAGAGGATGTCGAGGTTCTTGATCGCAGCATTCGCAACCATCTCGATCGCTGTCGCGGCTGGCGCAGCCGCGGACGATCGCTTTCCGTCGATTTCCAATGAGGCGTTGCGCTCCGAATGTGGCGACTGCCACATCGCCTATCAGCCGCAAATGCTGCCGCAACGATCCTGGCGCAAGCTGATGGACGCGCTCCCCAAGCATTTCGACGAAGAGCTGAGCCTCGACGAGGAGACGAAACAGCACCTGCTGCGCTACCTGCTCGACAACGCCGCTGACAAAAGTAAGGTGGATGCGGCGCGGAAGTTTCTCCGCGATCTCAGCCCCGGCGACACGCCGATTCGGATCACCGACACGCCGCGCTGGAAGGACAAACATCACGAACTACCGAAGAGCTTCTGGTCAGATCCGCGGGTGGCGACCAAAGGAGACTGCGCGGTCTGCCACACTGAAGCAGCGCGCGGCCTCTACGACGATGACGATGGCCTCCGCGTGCCGGGTCCGAACGAGAGCTGGCGGCGCTGGGAAGACGACTGACCGCGATTCCAACTGGCAGCGGTGACCGCCAAGCCTCCAAAAATCTCAGTCGCGCTCGACCACCTTCCAATAGCCGACGATCATTTCGCCATCGGTTTCTTCTTCTTCGTACTCGTATTTCTGGGCAAATCCGCTGTCGATCCTGGCCTGTGTTGCAGCGTCCGTGGTCGGCACCAGCTTTTGCTCGTAGATTTTTTCTCCGATCTTGAGGCGGACATTCGGATCGCGGGCGACATTGGCGACCCAGCTTTTCTTGTCCGCGTCATCGGCGGCGACATACAACTCATCCCCGATGGTCACGCACCAGGCCGTCACAGAGTGGGGGATCGAATAGGAAGTCGTCGTTTCGATGAAGATCTCCTTGATGTCGGAAGTAAACGACCAGTCCTGAACGGGCTGCTGGTTGACTTCACCGGACAGGCCGAACCCTGGCCGTTCGTCACTTGGATCAGTCGAGCAGGCGAAGCTCAGGGCGATGGAAAAAATGCAAGCGGTGAAACCGATGGCTCTCGTCATGTTCTCCCTCCGTTTGAACGCGTGAGTAATCACGTGAGCAATCCTACCTAAATCACAGCGATCGAAAGCGAATCTTGGCTGTAGTTAGATCATGCGCAGCTCTGGTAGAGCTTGTCTGTTGACTCTGTAAGCCTAGATACTCATTCATTTTTTGGATGGCGTTGTCGCGGAGTCGTTGTACTCTCCTCCGCGGTGGGGACCTACACGCTCGGCGATGTCGCGCGGATTACCGGAGTTTCTCGAGCGCGGCTGAAATACTGGGAGCGCACTGCGCTGCTGGAAGCCGACGACGCTCGCGATGCCGGCGATTCGCGTCGCGAAAGTAGTGAATTCGAGTTTCGCGATCTCGTCACCGTTCGCTCGGTGCTTTCGCTGCTCGATCGCGGTGTATCGCTGCGCCGAATCCGCCGCAGCGTCGACGCGCTGCGCAAACGCATCCCCGATGTCGATCGGCCGTTGGGTTCGCTGCGGCCCTGGCTGGACGGATCGCGGCGCGTGGTGGTTCGGCACGACGGTGTCCTGGTCGAGCCCGAAGGGCAGCTCGTGCTGGAGTTCGCTCCCACGAAGTCAGAAACTCCGGTTTCGCTTCGCACACCCGAAACGAGCGCTTCTCTTCTCGATGCGGCTGCGAATTGGTTCGAGCAGGGATGCAAGCTCGACTCGAATCGCAACACCTACGCGGAAGCGATCGAAGCCTACAAGCGCGCGATCGAATGCGATCCGGATTTTGCGGACGCGCACTGTAACCTGGGATCGGTCTATTTCAATCAGGATCGGCTGGCGAGTTCGCGAATCTGTTTCGAGCGCGCGCTCGTGAACGATCCCAGCCACGTCGAGGCCAACCTGAATCTCGCGACGTTGCTCGAAGAAGAAGGCCGCTACCAGATGGCGCTGAGGCACTACAAGGTCGCACTCGAGTCGGACCCGATGTACGCGGACGCCCACGTCAGCCTGGCCCTGGTCTACGAGAAGATCGGCCTGCGCCGAAAAGCGCGCAGCCACTGGCGGCGCTACCTCCAGCTGGAGCCCGCGGGAACCTGGGTCGAGATCGCTCGCCGGCGGCTACAGCAGGAGTAGCGCAGGCTCCTTCGCCCGTCAGAGCGGTTGGATATCGGTTCCTTGCTGCGGGCGGATCACGATGGTCTGCCTGTCGATCACGTCGCCTTCCAGCACGAGTTCCAACGTCCAGCGTCCTTCGGCAGCCATTCGCTCGTCGTCGAAATCCAGCGCCGAAACGATCAGATCGGCACCGCGTTTATGGGCGCGTTTTCGCTTGGAGATTTCTCCCGAAGGCGCGATCCAGCGCACGACGAACTGATCGCGGTACTGGCGGAATTTGGACCCGAGCCGGGCCCACCAGGCGATCTGGGAGGTTTCGGTCGAAAACTCCCAATTCGTTGCGGGCTCTACATCGGTTACAGGCTCTACATCAGCTGCGACCTCCGCATCGGCCGCTTCCTCGGCGGCGTCGATCGCATCCGCGCTCGAAGTGTCTACGAAGCCGGATGCTTCGATCGGCACGAAGGTGAGTTTGAAGATCTCCCAGTCGGATCGCTTTCTCAGTTCGCTGGCCTCGGCCGTGCGCAGGACGGCCTGCTCGAACGCGTAGACGGCCCGGTGCGATTGGTCAGCCTCTTTGAACGCCAGGCCGAGTTTGAAGAAGACCATTGCGCGCGACGCGTCGAGTTGGATTGCGCGCAGGTAGCTGGCCGCGGCTTCATCGTATCGCCCGCTCTCGTAGAGCAGTTCTCCGATCATGAACGGAATTCGCGGATCCGCTCGCTCGAGTTGGTCGATTCGAGCCAGCAAGAGCAGCGCGCCGTCCAGATCGCCGCGCTTCGAAGTTTCTTCCGCTCGCAGGATCACGGCTTCGATTCGCGGATCGCTCGGTTCTGGGATGCCCTGGTTGAGGTTGGTCCGTCCGGTTTCCAGCAACAGCGCCAAGCGCGCTTGCACCCGCGGTAGCGCGGCGGCGAGTTCCGGATCCGACACCGGTTTCGGGTGCAGGGTTTCAGCTTCGGCCTCGATCGCGTGAATCCGATCCTCGGGGAAGGGGTGCGTGGCCAGGTAGGCGGGCAGGTAGTCGGGAAACCCATCCGTGGTTCGGATGATCTTGTCGAGGAAGTGCGTCAACGCGACCGAGTCATAGCCGGCGCGCGTCACCCAGATGGCGCCCAGGTGATCGGCTTCTGCTTCGAACTCCCGTGTAAATCCGATTTCGAGTGCGACGTTCACGCCCTCGCCAGCCACCGCGAGCCCGGGTTCCTGGGCCGCGATGGCCGCACCCATGCCGATCGCGCGGGCGGCCAGGCCCGGCAGCGCGGTCTTCGCCTCTCGCCTCGAAAAGTGCCGCGCCTGCACGTGGGCGATTTCGTGGCCGAGTATGCCCGCCAGTTCGTCGACACTGCCGACCCGCATGAGCGTTTCGCTGTGGATGTAGATGTAGCCGCCGGGAAGCGCAAAGGCGTTTAGATCCTTCGCGTTGATCACCCGAAACCGATAGATGAAGGGCTGCGGTGCGATTTGACTCGCGAGTTCCTGTCCGAGCTCATTGAGATAGCCCGATACGATCGGGTCGTAGATGATCTCGACTTGTCGCTGGATCTCGCGATCGGCATCCATGCCGATCTGTCGCAGATCGTCGTCGCTAAAACTGGGAACCACCAGATCGATCGGGTTGAAACCGTCGCCGTCACTGTGACTGCAACCGGCCGCGAGCGTCAAGCACGCGAAGGCGGCGATGCTCCAGTGGTAGGCGGTTTCACTCACGGGGATTCGATCATGTGCTCCGCTTGCTGACGATTTTGCGGTAGCTGTCCGCATCGAGGAGCGAGTCGATCTGATCCTGATTGGATGGTTTGACCTTGATGATCCAACCGCCCCCATAACATTCTTCGTTGATGATTTCTGGTTGATCGACGAGTTCTTCGTTGATCGCGACCACCTGGCCTGAGATTGGCGCGTTGAGATCCGACACGGTTTTGACGGATTCGATCACGCCGAAGGCCACGCCCGATTCGAGTTGGTCGCCTACGCTCGGAAGTTCGACGTAGACGATGTCGCCGAGTTGTTGCTGGGCGAAGTCGGTCACGCCCAGCGTGACGAAGTCGTCCTCGGTGTGAACCCACTCGTCGTCGCTCGTGTAATGCAGTTCGTCCGGAATTTCGAAATCCACGCTGTCCTCCACCTTCGGTCCAGTCTCCGCTAGACGAAGGGTGTTTCGACCACGCGGGCTTGTAATGCGCGATCTCGCACGACCACTTGGAATCCGCTGCCCGGTTCGGTCACCCCAGCTGAAACGTACGCCAGACCGATCGACTTGCCGAGGGTTGGAGAGGGCCCCCCCGAAGTCACCCGGCCGATGGTTTCGCCAGCGAGTGCCACCGCGCAGCCGGCCCGCGCGACCCCGCGCTCTTCGAGCTCGAATCCGACCAGCTGCTGCTCCAGGCCCGCATCTCGGTCTCGGGCGATCGCCTCCGCGCCGATGAAGCCGCCCGTCTCGAGATCCACGAAGCGCTCGAGCCCGGCCGCCAACGGCGAGGTGTCGTCGTCGAGTTCGTGGCCGTAGAGGGGGAGGGCGGCTTCGAGCCGAAGCGTGTCGCGGGCCCCGAGGCCCGCGGGCCGGAGCCCGAGCGGTTCCCCTTCGCCGAGCAAGGCATCGAATACCTGTGGCAGATCGCCGCTGCTGAGGTAGATCTCGAAGCCGTCAGCCCCCGTGTAGCCCGTCCGCGAGACGAAGGCCGGGCAATCCGCGACCTGCATCTGCGCAAAGCGGAATCGGCGCAGTGCAGCCGCTTCGGGTGCACCCACCTTGGAAAGGATGGCTTCGCTCGCGGGCCCCTGGACGGCGAGCAGGCCGGTCTCCTCGCTCGCATTGTGCACGCCGGCGGCTGACGCGACGTGATCGAGAATCCAACGGTGGTCCTTCTCGATGTTCGACGCGTTCACGCACCAGAACGCAAACCCCTCGCTGACCCGATAGCAGGTGATGTCGTCGACGACTCCGCCGTTTTCATTGCACAGCAGTCCGTACTGGACCCGCCCGGGTTCGAGACCCGTCAGGTTGCGGCTGAAGAGTCCATCGGCGGCGGCGATTGCATCGGACCCTTCGAATTCGATCCGGCCCATGTGGGAGGCGTCGAAGAGTCCCGCCGCTTCACGGACCGCGCAGTGCTCTTCGCGGATGGACGTGTACTGAACGGGCAGTTCGAAGCCGCCGAATTCGATCATGCGGGCCCCGAGGCTTCGATGGGCCTCGTAGAGAGGGGTCCGCTTCAGGGTCATTCTCCCGTGCGGTCTTTGTAGGCAGTCAGGGTGTTGCGCAGGAGCATGGTGATCGTCATCGGCCCCACGCCTCGGCGATGCGGGGTGATGATGCGCGCGATGCCCATGGCCCCTTCGGTGTCGACGTCACCGACGAGTTTGCCGTCGATATTGCTCACGCCCACGTCGATCACCGCGGCACCCGGCTTGATCCAGTCCGCCTTGACGAGGCGCGGAACCCCGACGGCCGCCACCAGAACGTCGGCCTGCTGGCAGACCTCTTTGAGATTGCGGGTCTTCGAGTGGCACATGGTCACGGTTGCGTTCTTGCTCTGGAGCATCAGCGAGATGGGTTTGCCCACGATATTGCTGCGTCCGATCACCACCGCGTTGGCGCCTTCGAGTTCAATCCCGTAGCGGTCGAGAATCTCCATGCTGCCCAGCGGGGTGCAGGCGGCGAGAGTCGCGTTGCCGAGCAGGAGTTTCCCCGCCGTGCTCGGGTGCAGCGCGTCGACGTCTTTCGCGGGGTCGATCGCGGCGGCGACGGCATTCGGAGAGATGCCCTTGGGCAGTGGCAGTTGCACCAGGATGCCGTCGACCGAGTCGTCGAGATTCAACTCCTGGACGACCAGGATCACATCCTGTTCGGAGGACGATGCGGGCAGGTGGCGTTCGATCGCTTCCATGCCCACCTGACTGCAGGCGCGCTGCTTGCCCTTGATGTAGGACGCGCTCGCGGGGTCGTCACCGACGAGAACCACGGCGAGACACGGCGCCCGCTTTCCCGCCGCGGCGTATTTGCCAACTTCTTCGGCGAGCTGCTTGCGAATATCCTGTGCGAGTGCGAGTCCGTCTACGACGATGGTTTCTTGCGTCTGGTCCGACATCGGTGTGCTGCCTCCGGGAAAAAGGGGGCGCCAGTATAACAACCCATCGCGTTCGAGTGAGTGGCCGACGGAAGAAACAGATGTTCAGGCGCCGGATTTTCCGCTTTTGCGCTTGCCTTTGCCTTTGTCGGTCGCCTTGCTTTTTGCCTTGGAGGCGTCCGCGCTCTTCGACTCGCTCTTGGACGGAGATTTTGAATCGGCTGAGGCGCTTTTCCCCTTTGCATCATCGCTCGAGTCGGCTTTGCCCGCTTTGTCGTCTTTTGCCCCACTCGACGAATACAGGTCCGAATACCAACCGCCGCCCTTGAGGACGAACGAGGTTCTCGAGATCAGTCGTTTGATCTTTCTCGATTTGCAGCTGGGGCAGCTCTTGATCGGATCGTCTGTGATCCGCTGCTCCACCTCAAATTCGCTGTCGCATTTTTCACACGCGTATTCGTAGATCGGCATTTCACATCTCTTGGCACTGCGCGGTCTCGAAAGACTCGCAGCGCGGGTCCGTTGCTCCGCTTCGCGGGGGTCGTCGATCGGGGGGCTTGTCGGCCCGGGCAGGGGAGGCTAATCGGCGCGAGCGCCGCCCGCCAACCCTAAAAGCTGCTCTTCGAGTGCGTCGGCATCGCCGTCGATTTGGACCCGCTTGCGCCGCCCCGTGGAGGCCGGATCCAGGGCCACGGCCTTGCGGCGGACGCCCAGCGCCCGCGCGAGGGCTTTTGCGCAGCCCTCGTTGGCCGCTCCGTCGATGGGTGGCTCGTTGACGGCCACGCGGAGTGCATCACCGTGGACGCCGCCCACATGGGGCCGGCGCGAACGGGGCGATACGTGGATCCAGAAGGCGACGCCGTTCTCGGTTCGCGCGAGCTCGAAGCCTGCGCGGCTCTCTTTCACGCGTCCGGCCCAGGGCCGGTCGAGTCGGGGCTGCCGGTCGCGAGAAAAGCGACGCTTCCGCCGAGGGCGGGTTCTTCGGGCGGGTCTTTGGCGAGCGCATCGAGCAATCCGATGTGGGTGTCGATGGTCGCGCGCACCGAGGCCGCGAGCCGGGTGCGAAGTTGTTTCATCTCTCGGAGATCGCCCGCCAGCCGTGTGGCGCGGCGGTGGGCGGCGTCGAGGACCTTTTCGGCCTTGACCTCGGCTTCGCCGATCACGGTCTCGGCTTCCTTCACCGCCGTCCGCTTCAGGTCGTCGCTGAGCTGTTGAGCGGTGATCAGGGTTTCCTGCAAAATCGCTTCATTGGCCGACAACCTTTCAACCTGAACCTCAAGTCGGATCACCTGCTCTCGAAGGGCCTGTGATTCGCGGACGAGTTCTTCGTAGTCGTCGGAGACCATTTCCAGGAAGGCGTCGACTTCTACACGCGCGTAGCCTCCGATCATGCGCGGGAAGACGTGGTTCCGGATGTCGAGTGGTGTGATCCTCAAGCCAGCCTCCAATCCCCTCGCGTATTGCGACAGGGGATTTCTTTCGTACTGCGGCAGGGGATCGACCGAACTGCCCGGAATCTTTAGTCCCTGCTCGATCGGGGGATCCGGGGTCAGGAGTCCTCTCCGAGTTCCTCGGAGCGGCGTGTGGCGGCCGCAACGGCCCGCGTGAGGATCTCTCGAAATCCGCCCTCGTCGAGCGCGGCGAGGCCTGCGAGCGTGGTTCCGCCGGGCGACGACACCTGCTCGCGCAGCTGCGCGGGACTGCTGTCGCTATCCCGTGCGAGCTTGGCGGCCCCGTAGACGGTCTGGGTGGCGAACTGCTCGGCGGCGTTGCGCGGCAGGCCGGCTTGCTCGCCCGCGTCGATCAAAGCCTCCAGAAAGAGGAATACGTAGGCGGGACCGCTGCCCGAAAGACCCGTCACCACATCGAGCAGATTTTCCGCCTCGGCCTCCCAGGCGATCCCCACGCTTTCGAATAGCGACCTCGCGTCGCTCCGGTCCGAAGCATTCACTCGGGCGTTGCCACAGATCGCGGTGGCGCCCGCGCCGACGAGCGCCGGGGTATTGGGCATTGCTCGAATGATTCGCGCCTCGCTGGAAAGGCCCGCCTCGAGGGACGCCAGGCGAACCCCGGCCGCGATCGAGATCCAAAGCGGCGTCGTGAGGTCGAGATCTTCCGCTCGCAGCGCGGCGAGCGCCGTCGGGATGACGCCGGGTTTGACGGCGAGCACGATCAGATCGCTGTCGCGAACCGCGTCCGCGTAGTCGGCGCCGGCCGCCACGCCGTGCCGCTCGCGCAATTGCGTGCAGCGCTCGGGCCGCGGCTCGGCGATACGGATCTGGACCGCAGAAATTCCACCCGCGATGAGCCCACCGGCCAGCGCTTCCGCCATCGCGCCGCCCCCAATGAAGGCGATTCGTCGCTCTGCCAAGCTCATGTTTCACTCCGGGGCCCGAAGATCGCCGTTCCCACTCGCACGATCGTGGCTCCCTCTTCGATGGCGATTTCAAAGTCACCGGTCATTCCCATCGAGAGTTCAGATAGGTGTTCCCCGCCCGGTTCGCCACGGTGTTCGTCGCGCAGCGCCCGAAGCCTCGCGAAGGCCGGCCGGCTGTCTTCGGGATCTGCCGTGGCTGCCGGCACCGACATCAATCCCGTGATCCGCAACCGGGACCAGTGCGTGCTGGCCTCGAGCAGCCCCGGAAGCGCGCCCGGGTCGACGCCGCCCTTCTGGGATTCGTCGCTGAGGTTTACCTGGAGGAGCGCGTCGAGCTGGCGGTCCTCGATGCCAGCGCGGCGCTCGAGTTCCACTCCGAGCGATTCGCGATCGACGCACGCGACCACATCGAAAAGCCGCACGACATCCCGAGCCTTGTTGCGCTGGAGTTGCCCGACGAAATGCCAACGCGGCGCGGCGAGTCCTGCACTCACGAGTTCGGCGGTGACGGCCGGAATTTTTGCCGCTGCCTCCTGGACGTAGTTCTCGGCCAGATCGCGCAAGCCCGCGCGCACAGCGGCCACGATCAGTTCCGGACGCTTCTTCTTGGCGACGCCGAGCACGGTGATCTCTGCGGGTTTGCGGCCGACGCGCGAAGCCGCCGCCGCGATGCGCTCGCGAACCGACGCCAACCGGTTTTCGATGTCGCCGCTGGACGTCACGCGGAACGCCTCCATCCGGCTTCGCCGAGCAGCTCGACGGTTTCGTCGAGGGGCAGGCCGATTACATTCGTCTCGCTGCCTTGGATTCGGGTCACGAAAGATC
>JAFDAW010000250.1 GCA_019313605.1 Deltaproteobacteria bacterium | reverse complement strand
CGAGCCCGATGGCCCCCCGTCACCGATCCCGCGCAACCAACCACATAAAGAAATTCAGAAAGAGAGCTCCCTCGATTCGAAATGAAGGGGGCCGGTACGTTCGGTCGTCAGGTCAGGAGCGCGCGACGCGAAAGGCCTCGGCAACCTCGTGCGCCCAGTCGGCCCGCGCGTTGACGGCGGGGATCAGCTCCAACTCGCCGCCACAGAGATCGTGCCACTGCTCGGCCGCGCGGATTCCAATCTCCTCGAGGGTTTCGAGGCAATCGGCTGTAAATGAAGGACAAATCACCGCAAGCCGCTTGATGCCGCGCTCCGCGAGGTCGACCAGGACGTGGTCGGTGAAGGGTTGGATCCAGGGCGTGCGACCGAGGCGGGATTGAAACGCAGTGGCATGCCGTTCGGGCCCGAGCCCGAGGATTTCCGCGACCGCTCGGGTCGTCGCGAAGCACTGGGCGCGGTAGCAATCGGGATTTGCCTCGGGGACCGAAGCGCAGCAGTCGTCGCTCGCGAGACAGTGCGCGCCGCTTGGGTCGCTCGCGAGCACGTGGCGCTCGGGAAGGCCGTGGTAGCTGAACAGCACGAAATCCGCCGTGAACTCGCGGAGTGATTCTTCAGCGGCGCTGGCGACCGACTGGGTGAAACCCGGAGCGTCGTAGAATGCGGAGATCGTTTCGAGCGGTGGCGCGTAGTCGCTGCGCTCCATTTCTTCGGTGACCTTTGCAAGCGCCGAACCGGTCGCCGCCTCCGAGTACTGGGGAAACAGTGGAAGCACCACGAGCTGTGAGACGTTCGCCTCCCGCAATCGCTCGAGTGCCGAAGCGATCGCCGGTTGGCCGTAGCGCATCCCCAATTCGACCACCCAATCCGGGCCGAGTTCTCGGCCGACCGCGTCCGCGAGTGCGCGGCTGTGGATCAAGAGCGGCGAGCCTTCGGGTGTCCAGATCTTCTAGTAGGCGGCGGCGGACTTCTTCGGGCGAAACGGCAGGATGATGAGGTTGAGCAGCAACCATCGCCCGAGCGCGGGGATGTCGATCACGCGCGGGTCGTTCAAGAATTCGCGCAGGTAGCGCCGCACGTCGGGCACGCTCGGGGAGTCTGGGGTGCCGAGGTTCAAGAGCAGTGCGCCGGTTCGGGGGTCTGTCATCGGGGGCAGACAATACCGCAGGCGGGTCGCAAAACGGTTGCTGAATTCCGTCGTAAATCAGCGCCGAACCGGGGGTGGCGCTATAGTCGGCGGTTGCGCGTCTCGAGTCATCGGGCGAGCCGGGCCCACCGAGTGGGGTGGAACGAGGGAATCGAGAGGATCAAATGGATCGCACGCAAGCCCGCAAACCGCGCCACATCGTCGAGCCCACCGAGGCCCAGCGGCAGAGGGTCAAAGAGATGCCCGCGCGCGCGGTCGAGTACTTGCGCCAGGGGGGCGACTCGTTCCTCGCGACCCGCGCCGACGCGCTGGTCAACTGGAGCCGCAAGTATTCGATGTTCCTCTATCCGTTCGTGACGGCCTGCTGCGGGATGGAGTTCATGTCGGTCGCCGGGCCGCGCTACGACCTCGACCGCTTCGGCTGCGCGCTGCCGCGCTTTTCGCCGCGGCAGGCCGACCTGCTGATGGTGGTCGGCACGATCACCCACCGCAATGCGCCGATCCTCAAGAAGGTCTACGACCAGATGGCCGAGCCGAAATGGGTGATGGCCTTCGGCGCCTGCACGTGTTCGGGAGGCCCGTACAACAACTACGCGACCGTCCAGGGGATCGACACCATCGTCCCGGTCGACATCTACATCCCGGGTTGCCCGCCGCGCCCCGAGGCCGTGATGGAGGGCCTGATGAAGCTCCAGGCCCGCATCCAGGCCGAGAAGGTCCCCGCAGACGGTCGACATAAGGAATCGGTTGATTCCGCATACCCTGTCATCGAGAAACCCATCGCCTAGATGGGCGAGCGGCGGGTGTTTACCAGGTAGTGCGGAGTTTGCCTGCCGCTCGCCTTTTCGGGCGAGCTGGTGGGTGTTTACCGGGTATGCGGAGTTTGCGTGCTGCTCGTCTTTTCGGGCGAGCTGGTGGGTGTTTACCGGGTATGCGGAGTTTGCGTGCTGCTCGTCTTTTCGGGCGAGCTGTTGGGTGTTTACCGGGTATGCGGAGTTTGCGTGCTACTCGTCTTTCTGGGCGAGCTGTTGGGTGTTTACCAGGTATGCGGAGTTTGCCTTCCGCTCGCTTTTTCGGGCGAGCGGCGGGTATTTACCAGGTGTGCGGAGTTTGTCTGCCGCTCGCCTTTCTGGGCGACCGGTTATTTTCGCCGGATGCGGAACTCTCCTGCCGATCACCTTTACTGGGTGAGCGGCAATCAATCGCACTGATTCGGAGCTGAATTCGGTGTTTCTCGGGTGGGCCCGGGTCTCATATCGCCTATATTTTGCCGACCATGCCCGGCGAAGTGATCCAAGTCAAACGTCACGAGAAGCTCGGTTTTCTCGAGCGGCTCTATGTCCCGATGATCGTCCAGGGGCTGGCTGTGACGGCCGGGCACTTCTTCCGAAACCTGCGCGGCTTCATTACCGGGAAGAACCGCACGGACTTCGTCATTCAGTACCCCGATGAGCGCGTCGACTACCCCGACGCATTTCGGGGTATGCCGGTGCTGGTGCAACTCGACAACGGCCAACCGCGCTGCGTCGCCTGCGGACTCTGTGAGTTCGCTTGCCCGACGGACTGCATCAGCATCGTGCCCGGAGAAATCGAAGGCGCGCGGATCGAGCGCTACCCGGAAGCCTTCGATATCGATATGTCGCGCTGCATGTTCTGCGGTCTTTGCGAAGAGGCCTGTCCCGAAGAAGCCATCGTGATGAGCCGTGAGTTCGAGATCTCGTCCTACGATCGCCAGACACTCAATTACGACAAGGAGCGGCTGCTCGTCCCGGAGACCCTCCTCAAGCGGCGGCTCGAATTCTTGCGCGGAGAGTACGATCGCGTGCACGCAGGCGGGGAGACGCGCAGCTGATGGAAGACTTCGGATCGTCGGCGCTGCGAAAACTGATCGACGAGTTCTCCGATGCCGTGCAGCTAACCCACGCCGACCACGGCGATGCAACCGCCCTGGTTGATCCGGCGCGCATCGAGGACGTGATGCGCTTTCTGCGCGACGAAGCCGACTTTGACATGCTGATGGACGTCACCGCAGTCGATTACCTCGGTCAGACGCCGCGCTTCGAGATGGTCTATCACCTCTACGCGACGGGCCCGAACCAGCGGCTGCGGATCAAGGCGCGGGTCGCCGAGGAGACGCCCGAGATCGCCAGTGTGGTCCCGCTGTACGCGTCTGCCGACTGGATGGAGCGCGAGGTGTTCGACCTCTACGGCATCCGCTTCGACGGGCACCCTGATCTGCGCCGGATCCTGCTCTACGAGGAATTCGAGGGGTACCCGCTGCGCAAGGACTATCCCAAGGAGCGGCGCCAACCGCTGGTGGGACCGAGGAACTGACCGATGAGCCACGGTTTGCCGACATTTCCCGATCCGCCCGCTACGCCCGACGACGACTTCGGACGCGACCTCCACACCGAGCACCAGGTGCTCAACATGGGGCCGTCGCATCCGGCGACCCACGGCACCATCAAATTCCTGATCGAACTCGACGGTGAGACCATCATCAACCTCGATATCCAGGTCGGTTACCTGCATCGCGGTTTCGAGAAAGAGTGCGAGAGCGGGACCTGGTACCAGGCGATCCCCTACACCGATCGGTTGAATTACAACTCCGCGGCGATCGCGAACGTCGGCTACTGCATGGCGGTCGAGAAACTCCTCGGTATCGAGACCCCGGAGCGCTGCCAGTACCAGCGGGTGATCGCGAGTGAACTCGCGCGCATCGCCGACCACCTTACCCGCGTTGGCGCGGCCTGCCTGGAACTCGCGGCGATGACGCCGTTCCTCTACGGCATCGAGGCGAGAGAGCTCGTCTGGGATCTGCTCGAGATGCTCTGCGGCGCGCGCGTGACTTCGAATTACGTCCGGATCGGCGGCATCAAGCACGACCTGCCCAGGGACTTCGCGCCCACCGCGAAGGACTTCATTCCCCGCGTCCGCAAGTTGCTCGTCGACTTCGACAAGATCATCACCAGCAACCGTATCTTCGTCGATCGGGTCAAGGATACCGGCGTGATCTCGAAGGAAGATTGCCTGCGCTACGCGGTGACCGGGCCGGTCGCGCGGTCTGCGGGCCTGGGCCTCGACGTGCGCAAGACCGATCCCTACCTCACGTACGACCAACTCGACTTCGACATCCCGGTGGGCGAGGTCGGCGACAATTACGATCGCTACCTGGTCTGCATGGAAGAGATGAACCAGAGCTTGCGGATCATCGAGCAGTGCCTCACGCAGTTGAAGAAGCTCGGCCCC
>JAFDAW010000249.1 GCA_019313605.1 Deltaproteobacteria bacterium | reverse complement strand
CGACGACGCAAAGAGAAGTCGAAGACTTCTCCAGCTAGCAGCGCTAGGGCGATTGAGAGCAACGCAGCCAGCGGTGATGCAGCGGCGTTCGGCCGGCGCGACAGTCTTGGGTCAAGCTCCTAGCCGCGGAGGTCAGATCCACCGCACCGATGTCCACCCGGTGGGTTGATAGGGAAAAGAAACTGCGTTTTCAGCAATGTCCGATAATCGGGTAGGTTCAATCGGTCGGTGCAACATCTTCTGCTTTAGTTCATAACCCAGGAGGTGTCGCAGATGTCAAGAACAAGAGGGCCGAGGATGCCGCGACACAGCTTGTTTAGGGGGGGGACCCGCGAACCGATACACTCGCCACTCTCCTTCCGCAATGTTCCGGGTGGGAGCGAGGCCCATCCATGAACTTTCTCGACCGCAGGATCCATCTCGTCACCGGCAAGGGCGGAGTGGGCCGCACCACTGTCGCGGTGGCCCTGGCCCATGCGGCGGCGCGGGCGGGGCGGCGGGTGCTGCTGGCCGAGATCGGAGACCGGGAGGGCGGCTACTCGGCCATCGGGCGCAAGTTCGGGCGGGAGTACCTCACACCAGAGCCCGAGCCGCTGGCCGAGGGCATCATGGGCTGTCACCTGTGGGCCATCCGGGGGCACGAACTCTTCGTGCGCTCGGTCATCCCGGCGGGGCCGCTGATCAAGGCCGCGCTCGCCTCCAAGCCTCTGCGCAAGTTCCTCGTCGCGGCACCTTCCCTGCACGAGATGGGCGTGCTGTACCACATCCTTTCCCTGCTCAAGCAGAAGGATGAACGAGGGCGACCGCGCCACGAGGTCTTCATCGTCGACATGCCGGCCACCGGCCACACCCTGGCCCTCACCAGCCTGCCCGCGATCATCCTCAACCTGCTGCCGGTCGGTCCGATGGCCCGGGCCATGCGGGAGGGCCAGTCCTACCTCAACGACCCGGCCAACGGAGCGGCCTGGGTGGTGACCCTTCCCGAGCAGCTACCGGTGAGCGAGGCCTTGGAACTCCTGGACGGGCTGCGATCGACTGAGATGCCGGCTGGCGGGGTCATTCTCAATCGCATGCCCGAGAACCCGTTCACCGACGAGGAGCGCGACGCCCTCGAACTCCTGCTGGACGAGACGCCCATGCACGGCGAGATTGCCTTTCAGCGCATCGGGAGCGCCGAGGTCTCGTCGACACGTCTGAAGCAGGGAACCTCGGTGCCGGTGTGGGAGCTGCCCGAGATCCTCGGGCCGAAGGACGAAGAGCCGGCCTTCTCGCTGGCCGACTTCCTGGCGCCGCTGATCGCGAGCACGTCATGAGCGCCATGACCATCAGCCGGCTGATCCGCGAGAAGCGCGTCGTGGTGTGCTGTGGTGCGGGTGGGGTGGGCAAGACCACGGTGTCGGCCGCCATGGCCCTGGCCGCGGCCCGGGCCGGGCGGCGTGTGCTCGTCATCACCATCGACCCCAGTCGGCGCCTGGCCGAGACCCTGGGGGTAGACCGCGATCTGGTCGAAGCGGTGGCGCTCAGCCCGGAGCACGCACGCGCAGTGGGCATCGAGGAGCCCGGCCGCCTCTCCACCTGGATGCTCGATCCGCAGCGCATCTCGAACCGGGTGGTGAAGCGCCTGTCCAGCGACCCGGCCAAGGTGCAGGTCCTGCTCGAGAACCGCGTCTACAAGAACATCACCGCGATGATCGCGGGCATGCAGGAGTACACCGCTGTCGAGGCCTTACACGAATTCGTGACGAGCGGAGAGTACGACCTCGTGATTCTCGACACGCCACCCTCCCGCAACGCGCTGCGATTTCTCGACGCGCCCAGTCGCGCTGGCACCTTCCTCGATCGCCGGATCTTCCGGCTGTTCGTCCCGGGAGAGGAGAACCTGATCCGGCAGGCCGCGAGCAGGATCATCGAGAAGGTGCTCGACATCACCCTCGGTGAGGGGGCGCGAAAAGAGCTACAGGAGTTCTTCCAGCTCTTCGAGGGCATTCTCCTCCACCTGAATCGCAACCAAGGCGAGATGAAGAGATTCTTTGCTGGGGACGAGATCTCCTTCGTGCTCGTGGTCTCGCCGACACAGGCGGCGGTGGAGGAAGCCTTCTACTTCGAGCAGAAGACGAGGGAACTCGAGCTGCCTCTGGCCGGCTTCGTCCTGAACCGCAGCCTGGCCTGGGCCAGCGATCGGCTGATGCCGTCCAGGTCGCTGCTCGATGACGATGCTTCCGAGGTAGAGGTGAGCGCAGTGCGCAAGATGGGCGGCCTGGCCAAGCCGGAGAACGACCAGATCATGCAGCACCTGAAGATCCTGGAGGATTTGCAGCAGCACAGCGAGGGCAAGGGCTTCGCCTGGGTGCTGCCCGAGCTACCGGCGGAAGCGTCGGACCTGGAGGCGCTCTCGCACCTGGCCGAGCACCTCTCCGAGGAGCGCTCTCGCACCTGGCCGAGCACCTCTCCGAGGAGCGGCCCCAGCCCAAGCGCAAGCCTCCGCGCAAGCGCCGCTCGAAGCCGCCGATGGTGAGCGCCAAGAAGGCCTGCTGACGCAGCAGGGTGTCTTCCAGGCCCGGAACCCGAAGTCTCCGGTTCGGATGCGCCAAAGCTTAACGGCCAAGACCCCGCGGAATCGCGGTGATTTCTCAGGCTGTACCCGAGTGCGCGCGGGGAATCTCCGCAACGGCAGACTGAATGGCGGAGAGAGTGGGATTCGAACCCACGGTACCTTTCGGTACACACGCTTTCCAAGCGTGCGCCTTAAGCCGCTCGGCCATCTCTCCGGTTCATTGTTCTCGCTCGGCGGCGCGGATTCGCTCAGCAGCGGCACTTCGAGCCGAAACTGCTTGGCACAATCCACGAATTGACGCCGAGACCTAAAAATGGCGGAGAGGGAGGGATTCGAACCCTCGATAGGTTTCCCTATACACCCTTAGCAGGGGCGCGCCTTCAGCCACTCGGCCACCTCTCCCGACCGGGCAGGATACCGAGAATTTCGCTTTCGGGGGAGGCATTTGCGCCAGAAGCGGGGCCCTTGGCGCCAATCGGGCTCGGAATCCCCCGTGAGTGCTACAGGCCGTAAAGTGGCGGAGAGGGAGGGATTCGAACCCTCGAGGGGCTTGCACCCCTGGCGGTTTTCAAGACCGCTGCCTTCAACCGCTCGGCCACCTCTCCAACGCCGCTAGCGTAGGCTTTCGCGTTCGAATCGGCTCGGGCCACTCAGCGTCCGCGGGCCCACAGCCTAGAAAGACTCGCCGCGGAAGGCCGCATTCGGTGCACCGCCAATTGCGACGATCTGGGTCGCGAAGAGCAGATGCAATCCATGTCAGTCGTGAAGTCTCGTGCCGACATAACTCGCGACCGAACGGGGCCAGCTGTCATCCGCCATGATTTGCAGGAGGGCCCGGTCCATGGGTTCGCGGAGTTCGCTGCCGGGCAGCACGGCGATGCCCACGTAATAGGGATCGAAATTGTCCGGCAGGACTTGCAAAGCGGCGGGGAATTCCGTCTTCACCAGATGCGCCAGCACCGCCCGGTTGAAGACGAACGCGTCCAGTTCGTCATCGACGATCGACTGCAGGCCCTCTCGTGTGTTCTGGATGGGCAGCGCCGCAATGCCGCGCTGGTTCAGAAAGGTCAGACTCTCCGTCTCGGCCAGGGCACCCACACGAACCCCGGCGAGATCCTGCAGACCGCGGATCTTGCCGTGCAACGCATCCACGGTGAGCGACGTCGTGATCTTCGCCGTGAAACTCGCGATCAGAACGATCGAGGTGAGCATCCAGATCGCGGCCACGATCCGTCCACCCATCGTCTTCGGCGCTACGTCCCCATATCCCACCGTCGTCATCGTGACCGCGGCCCACCAGACGCCGTGCTCGACTCCTCTCAAGGGCCCATCGGAAGACACGGCGTCGTTGCGGTGGCGTTCGCATAGCCACAGGGCCACGCCGGCCGTGATCCACAGCAGAACCAGGAAACCGATCGCCCCCAGAACGTTCCACGAGAAAATGCTCCGCACGACACCGAGCCAATCGCTACCCGCACCTTCCATCCTCACAGCAATGGCGGACCCCGACCGGTAGTAGGGATGACTGAAGTCCACGATGATTTCGTGCTCCGGTGTCATCGCCAGCGCGGGCAGCACGTCGACCTCACCTCGTGCGATCGCATCCCTGAGCTCCCCCAAGGTCTCGTACTCGCGCCACTCGAATTCGACTCCCAACGCTTGCGCGAGTTCTTCCCAGAGTTCGATGCTGAGACCCTCCCAGAGGCCACTCGCCGTCTTCATCATGAACGGCGGCGCCACCACCGTTCCCACCGATAGACGGGTCGGCTCGTCGCTGCGGCTCTGCGCAAGCGCTGTTGGAGGCGAAAGCGCCACGAGCCAAAGCGCAAGCAGGCCGATAGAGCTGGCGAGAAGGTTTCTGCGAATGAAGAAAGGGCGTGTGTCCATTGGTAATCGCTCGATGAGGTCGCCCCGAAGTCGTCGTGCCACCGGCCAGCGGCGGAAAGTTCCCCCGATTTTGTCCCGAGCACCAGCCGAGCGGGTCCGCGCGGCTCCTACCTTGATTCTTTTCATGACAGCCTCTAGGTCGGCCAGCTCAGCTTTGGTAGCCCTGTCGGAACCTACACGGTTGGAGGCCGATCTCGCGAGCAGAGCGAGCTAAACGTACATCGTTGAGGGACTGTCCGATTTCCCTCCTCCAATCAGAATGATTTCTCCATCGAGGGCTACGTCCCAAACTCCCGTGACGGGATCTCATCCGAAGTCGATCGTCTCTCGAACGGCGCGACGCGAGAGCGCCGCGCGGCCCACCCGCTGAATGGCGAGGACGAAGGCGGCCGTTCGCAGATCGGTGTTCTTCGCCTCGGCGATCTCGCGAACGCTTTGGTAGGCGCGGCGCATGCGCTTCTCGAGCTCGGCGTTCACGCGATCGAGTTCCCACCGGAACTGCTGGATGTTTTGCGCCCATTCGAAGTAACTCACCGTCACACCCCCCGCGTTGGCGAGGATGTCCGGGACGATCAGCACATCCTTCTGCTTAAGGATGGCATCCGCCTCTGGGGTGGTGGGTGCGTTCGCGGCTTCCACGATGATCTTGGCCTGCACTTCGCCCGCATTCTTCGCGTCGATCGCGTCCTCGAGCGCCGCGGGGATCAGAACGTCTGCGGGCCACGTGATGATAGAGGCGCCCTCGATCGCGTCTCCCCCCGAGAAGCCTGCCACCGTTCGGTGCTCCGCCGCGTAGTCCACGAGGGACGGCACATCGAGACCCGCCTCGTTCGCAACGCCGCCCATGTGGTCTGCGACAGCCACGATCTTTCCGCCCCGCTCGGCGATCATACGCGCGGCGTGACTACCTACGTTGCCGAAACCCTGGAGCGCCACGGTCGTCCCGGCGAGATCCTTGCCGCAATCCCGGAGCGCCTCTTCGAGCGCATACATGACACCGCGTCCCGTAGCCTCGTCGCGACCCTCCGAGCCGAACAGATGAAGGGGCTTGCCGGTCACGACACCAGGCGAAAAACCCGCGTACCGGGAGTACTCGTCCATGATCCACGCCATGACGTCGGCGTTCGTATTCACGTCCGGCGCTGGAATGTCGATGGTGGGCCCGATGACCTCCTTGCACTGGTCGACGAATCGCCTCGTGACCCGTTCGAGCTCGAAGCGGCTCATCTGGCTCGGGTCGCAATCGATGCCCCCCTTGGCGCCGCCGAACGGCACATCGACGATGGCGGTCTTCCACGTCATCAGGTTCGCCAGGGCCGAAGCGTGATCCTCATCCATCGTGGGGTGGTATCGGAGCCCACCCTTGCACGGCCCGCGCGCACTGTTGTGCTGGACCCTGAATCCGGTGTAGTGCATCAGCTGACCGTCGTCGGCCTCCTCGACGATGTCCACTTTGATGACTCGATTTGGGGTCAGGAGCACCTCGCGAACCTTGGGGGAGAGGTCCAGCACATCTGCAGCCTGGTGAAAGTAACGGTGACTGGCTTCTAGCATCTCGAAGCTCCTCGGTGAATTTTCGCCGCGCTATTTGCAGCGCGACGAAGGTAGCGAGACCCAGCACACCTGGCGATTTTGTCGGGCCGCGGATTCGCCGGCATTTCCCCGGGAATCACGAGACGATCGAAAGCGTACTACTCCTTGCAGAATACTACTCATCTCTCGAGTCCAATTCTGCGCGAAGGTCCTGTCTATGCGCGGCTCGCCAGACGCGCGAGACTCAGCTTCACGGCCGGCTGTCGAGAGCGTCGAATGCCTGCAGCAGTTCACCGACCTGGTCTGGGCGAAAGCCCGAGTCGGGCATTCGGACCTTGGTGCGCAAGAAGCGTACGCGCTCGTCCGGTGGCATCAAGACGATCTGGCTCAGCACGCCTTCACCGTGACACGACGTGCAGCGGAAGACGAGCAGCGCCGATTCGATTTCGCGCACTTCGTCCGCGGGGATGTTCGCGCCCGGATGCCCTTGCATGCGTTCGATCGTCTCGAGAATCTCCGGCCTCGTCATGCCGGTCAACTTGGCGAAGCGCCGGTCGGTGTGACAGCGCTCGCAGCGCTTCTCCAGAATCTCGCTGACGCGGATGGGGTTCAGCATCGCAACATCTTGCTTGCTCGCGAGCTCACTGGATAGATCGGCGACCTGCTCGCGCGTGCGCCGCACCTGGTCGAGCAGAAAGATCGACAGAATCAGATTGGCGAGCACGGCGACGCCGAAGATGGCGAGTGTGCCCATGCGCGCGTTGCCGCCGTCGGCCATCTACCCCACCGCCTTTACGCCGCTCGGCGCGATCTCGGGTGCGGGATCTTCGTCGAGAGGCTCTTCG
>JAFDAW010000248.1 GCA_019313605.1 Deltaproteobacteria bacterium | reverse complement strand
CGACGACGGTGAGGAATCGATGCGAATCGACGAAGGCATCCGCCCCGGTACGACCGCGGAAAAACTCGCGAAACTCAAGTCCGCCTTCAAGGAAGGAGGCAAACTCACCGCGGGCAATTCGTCGCAGATCGCCGACGGAGCATCCGCTGTACTGATCATGAGCGAGGAGAAGGCGAAGGCACAGGGCCTGCGGCCGCGGGCGCGCTTTCACTCGTTTGCGCTCGCGGGCACCGATCCGGTCACGATGCTCAAAGGGCCGATTCCCGCGACCTACAAGATTCTCGAGAAGAGCGGACTGTGGATCGACGACATCGACCTCTTCGAAGTGAACGAGGCTTTTTCTTCGGTCGTGCTCGCGTGGCAGAAGGAGACCGGAGCCGACATGGATCGAGTCAACGTCAACGGCGGCGCGATCGCCCTGGGTCACCCCCTGGGCGCGACGGGTTCCAAACTCATGGCCACGCTTTTGTGTGAGCTCGAGCGAACCGAGGGCCGCTACGGGATGCAGATCATGTGCGAAGGCGGCGGCCTCGCGAACGCCACCATCATCGAGAGGATTTGAATCGTGGAAATCAATGGCGCTTCGGCAATCGTCACGGGCGGCGCATCGGGCATTGGCGAGGCGGCCGCCAGGCGACTCAGCGCACTCGGTGCACGCTGCGTCATCGTCGATCTCGATGAAGGCAAGGGCAAGGAGCTCGCGAGCGCGCTCGGCGGTGAGTTTGCCAAAGCAGACGTCTCCAACGCCGAGGAGGTGCAGGCGGCGGTCGACGCCGCGGTGGCACTCGGCCCGCTTCGGGTGCTCGTCAATTCGGCGGGCGTCGGTTCCATCGGTCGCACCGTGGACCGCGAAGGCAATCCCTTCGACCTCGACGCATTCGAGCGGGTGCTGCGGATCAACCTGACCGGCTCGTTCAATTGCCTTCGACTCGCCGCGGCCGCAATGGCCAGGATGGATCCGGTCGATGCAGAGGGGCAGCGGGGTGCCATCGTCAACATGGCCTCCGCAGCCGCATTCGACGGTCAGACCGGCCAAGCCGCCTACTCGGCGTCGAAGGGCGGCGTCGTCGGGATGACGCTGCCGATCGCACGCGATCTGCGCGCAATCGGAGTGCGGGTCAACACGATCGCGCCGGGCCTGATCGACACCCCGATCTACGGCGAGGGCGAAGGCTCCGAAAAGTTCAAGACACACCTCGCGCAGAACGTGGTGTTCCCAAAGCGGCTCGGTTACGCGGATGAGATCGCGTCGATGGTCGTCGAACTCGTCACCAACGATTACATGAACGCCGAAGTCGTGCGCGTCGACGGCGGTGTCCGCCTTCCGCCCAAATAGAGGAGATCCCAATGGCCGACGAGGTTCTCAGCGAAATTCGCGGGCGGGTGCTGCTCATCACCCTGAACCGACCCGATGCGCGCAACGCGGTGAACTCTGCGCTCGCGCAGGCGCTGCTCGCGGCCGTCGAGCAACTCGATGAAGACAAAGTACTGACTGCAGGAGTCCTGACGGGCGCGGGCCGCGGCTTCTGCTCGTGGATGGACTTGAAGGCCTTCGCGGAAAACGGCTTCCCGAAGGGCTTCGAAGAACTGCTCCAGCGCGAGAGCGCCAAGCCGCTGATCGCCGCGATCGAGGGCTTCGCGCTCGCGGGCGGCCTCGAGGTTGCGCTGACCTGCGATCTAATCGTCGCAGCGCGCGGCGCCAAGCTCGGCATCCCCGAAACCAGCGTCGGCCTGTTCGCGGCGGGCGGCGGCTTGATGCGCCTGCCCCGGCACCTGCCGTACGGCGTGGCAATGGAGATGGCCCTCACCGCACAACCGATCCTCGCCGAGAAGGCCCACGAGTACGGCCTCGTGACACACCTCTGCGAACCCGGCGAAGCCATCGACAGCGCACTTGAACTCGCGGAGCGCATCGCCAAGAATGCGCCGCTCGCGGTGGCCGTTTCGAAGCAGATGATCCGCGCGACACAAGGCCGGACCGAAGCCGAACTATGGGAACTCCAAAAGCCACTCGGCGCAAAGGTGATCAACTCGAAAGACGCCAAGGAGGGCCCGCTAGCCTTCATCCAGAAACGAGCTCCGAACTGGCAGGGCGAATAACACCGAAACCAGATTCACGCGCGAGTTCGTTGTTTGGGTGCACCTCTTGCTTGCAGAACTCCAGTGCGAGAGCCAGTGCTACGCGTCGAATTCGCCTGAGAGGATATTGCTCGGGCTCGGTGAAGGGAGGCCATCGGACTCTAACCCCATGTCGCCCGATGGCCTCCCCTCACCGAACCCAAGTGACGCTCTCTTTGGAGAGGACTTTTGGATACGCGGGTTTCCTTTCGCACGGGCAGCTCTGTGTAACGCTAGTCCGGGTTCAGGTGACCGTTCCTTCTTATGTAGTTCAGGATCGGCTCGCGCCATACCGTGTCGATCGGGTGGATTCTCTCGGCTGGTAGGCTGAATCGGTCCCGCATGCGGTCCCCCGCGTAGCTGTTCGTGATGACGGAGTAATACTCCTTGGGCTCCTGGAACTCGGCGTCCGGCATGATGGTTCGGACCTGCTCCGCCAAGAGATCGACGACGACGAGGGTGTTGTCGAAGGGCATTGCGGTCCAGATGTGGCGGACCAGAATGTCGCCCGCAGGAAGGTAGGCGCGCGTCCCGCCCGGGTTCTGGTACGCGAAATCGGTTCGATAGGTCGCGAGCCAGACCCTTTCGATGTTCTGCTTCAGCGTGGATTTGGGCTGCTCCGTCGGGTTGTAGCCGATCTTCACGTTCATCGGCCCAGCCACCCGACCTTCCCACTCCTGAATTACGGCGAGCGCCTCGGGGTCTGGAATGGAACCGGGTGCGGGAACGGAGATGAGCTTGCCCTCGACCGAAAGGAGCTCTTCGGTCTCCATGTCGAGTGTCAGGTCTAGCTCGCCAAGGAAGAGCCCCCGCGAGCCGGCCTGCGCGATCCATGTGCTCCCCACCTTTACGGGTGCTTCGAGCTTCGTATTCGTATGGCCACCGACGATGACGTCGATTCCCTCCGACGCGAGTGCGAGTTCCCGGTCGCGCTCGTAGCCGAGGTGCGACAGGGCGACTATGAGATCGGCCTGTTCGTCGAGCGCGGGAACATACTTGGCGACGACTTCCTCAGGCGATAGGAACGACAGGTCTTCCTGGTGGATTGACTCACTCGTCGTGACTCCGATGATCCCGACGCGCACGCCATCGACATCGACCAAAGCGGTCGGAGCGTCTGCCACCAGCTCTCCGTTTTCGAGCACATTGGCAGAGAGCAGTGGGAAGTTGGCGATGTCTCGAAACTCTCGAATCCTGGACGTACCGTTGTCGAACTCGTGATTTCCCAGGACCGCAAAATCGTAGGCAGACGCGTTCATGACCTGGAAGATCGGCATGCCGTAGAAGATGCTGCTCACGGGAGTGCCCTGCGTCATGTCGCCGCCGTCCAGTACCAGGACGTCGGGCTGGCTCGCCTTCTTGGCTTTGATCAGGGCTGCGATCGAGGCCCAGCCTCCGCGGCCTCTCTCATCCGGCAGCAGGTGGGCGTGCACGTCATTCGTGTGGAGGATGGTCAGCGTCTCGATCTTCTGCGCAGATTTGGGCGGCGACGCTGGCGCGCATGAACTCCAGGCCAGCAAACCGAGGACGGCCGCGGCGAAGATGATCCCAGGCACGAGAACCGCAGCGGCCGAACGGATCTTCAATTCACCGCCTCGTGCTCACCGAAGCTATCGGCGATCGACTCCCAGAGTGTCGCCAGGTTCGCTTCCATGAATTGCGCCCCCACTCGCAGTCAGCGCACACCGCTGTGCCGCCGCGCCGCGCCCTTCAGCGAGGCGATGCGCTCCCCCAGTAGTTGAAACCGGCCGGTCGCCAGCCCGGGAGGTACATCGTTTCCATCCGATCGATCTCGAAACCGCCCGTGCGAATCAAGTCGGGAATTGCGCGATTGAGATTGCAGCCGCCGCCGATTCGACTCCAGGCCGGGTTCAGGCGCTCCTGCCAACGCCGGACGTTGGCGTCGGGTGCGGCTCCGTGTTCGCAGAAGATCAGCTTGCCGCCTGGGCGTAAGACCCGTGCCATCCCGCGAAGTGCGGGCTCCGTGTCGGCAATCGTGCAGAGCGTGTAGGTGATCACCACTGTATCGACGCTGTTTGCGTCAAGCGGGATCTCTTCGCCCGGAAGGTCGATGAATTCGAATTTGAACGGAAGCGACTGAACTGCATCGCCGGCCAGCTGGCGCATTTCCGGGGACGGCTCCAGGCCCCAGAGCCGGGTGACGTGGCTCGAATCGTAGAACGGGAGGTTGAGTCCCGATCCCACGCCGATCTCCAGCACTTCGCCGCTCGCGAGCGGTACAATTTTTTCGCGCTGCCGCATGCAGGGTTTCGTTCTGCA
>JAFDAW010000247.1 GCA_019313605.1 Deltaproteobacteria bacterium | reverse complement strand
GAGGAAGCAGACGTGCGCAGCGGCAAAGTGAAGATCATTGCGCCCGTCGGCTTCATGGAAAACGCCGTATCGGAGAACGTCTACGCGGGAACCGCGATGAACCGCCGCCTGTTCTTCCAGTACGGCGTACTGCTGCCGCGCAGCCCGTTCGGGCACGTCGATCAGTCGATCGGCAAGAACGTCGCGGCGGGCAACCTCGGACTCATCGCCCCGACGGTCGTCATCGAAAAGGATATCGAGGAGCTGACCGTCGACGGTGTGAAGATGATCTTCCAGAACACACCGGGCACCGAAGCGCCCGCAGAAATGAACACCTACTTCCCCGACTTGAAGGCGTTCTGGGCCGCGGAGAACATCACGGGAACGGTCCACAACATCTACACCCTGCGCGGCGCGTTGATCCGCGACGCGCTCGAGTGGTCGAAGCAGATCAACAACGCCCTCTACCTTTTCGGCCAAGACGCCGAACTGATGTTCGCGTCACACAGCTGGCCGCGCTGGGGCAACGACCGCGTTCAGGAGGTGATGCGCACGCAGCGCGACATCTACGCAAACCTCAACAATCAGGTGCTGCACCTCGCCAACCAGGGCGTCACGATCAACGAAGTGCACAACGTCTACCGGCCGCCGGCGAGCCTGCAGCAGCAGTGGGCCGCGCGCAGCTACCACGGCTCCGAGGAACACAACAGCCGCGGCGTGATCAACCGTTTTCTCGGCTATTGGGACGGCAACCCGGCGACCCTGATTCCGCTCTCGCCGAGCGATTCAGCGCCACTCTACGTCGAGATGATGGGCGGCTCGAAGAAGATCATCAAGAAGGGCAAGAAGCTCTACGCGCAGGGCGAGTATCGGCTCGCAATGGAGATCCTGAACAAACTCGTGTACGCGGAGCCCGACAACCAACCTGCCAAGGATCTGCTCGCCGACGTCTTCGAACAGATCGGCTACCAGAAGGAGAGCCCGAGCGTGCGCAACAGCTTCCTGGCTGCGGCCTACGAGCTGCGCTCTGGGATGCCGAGCGGCGCTTCGCCCAAAACGTCCGGCCCCGACATGATCCGCGCAATGTCGACGGACCTCTGGCTCGACTTCCTCGGGATTCGGCTCGACAGCAGCAAGGCCGAGGGCGTGAGCTTCGTGATCAACTTCTCGACCCCGGACACCGGCGAGAAGTACGTCGTCGAACTCAGCAACTCGACGCTGACAAACGCCAAGGGATTCGAAGCCAAAGACCCCGACCTCACGATCGAGATCGACCGCGTCGATCTCGAGCCCGTGATGATGGGCGCGGTTACGCTCGACGCGCAGATCGAAGCGGGCAAGGCCAAGCTCGAAGGCGACCGCAAACCCTTCGATCAACTCAAGGGCATGCTGGTCCACTTCACGCCGGACTTCGAAATGATGCCGGGCACCAAGCCGTCCAAGCCCGCGAAGTCGGATCTGAACCCGTTCGAACAGAACGCAGCATACCTGGTCGAAACGGATTGACGGCTCGCTAGCGGTCGCGTCGGGAAGGCGAAAGCAGCCGGCCTCGTTCGGTTGGTCTACGCGCACGTACGGGGTGGGCGGGGAGTCGAGCTGCGAAATCACCGCAGCCTTCCCCGGAGCCGCGCGCGGGGTGGGGGGAGGGGGAGCGGCGAAATCAGCGCAGCCCGCCCTCGATCCCCGCAAACCAGCCAACCAACTTCCCCGCCCGGAAGCGTAAATCCAACCGAGCCCCTTGGCGGGCGAGCCATTCGCCGCTCCCCCTCCCCGCACGCCGCACATCCGACCAAGCCACAAATCGCACACTTTTACCTTTTTTTCGCCTCAACCGATTGACGCTCCGCGCCCGCCAGGGGTATGGTGACAGCCGACGCTCGGCCCCCCTGCCGCGGCGTCGAATCGCTCCGCGGCCCTCCAGTCGCGGCCCCTGGCGGAACGCGCAGACTGCGGTCCCGATCGAGTCGATCGTATAAGTGTCTGAAAACAAAGCCGAAACTAGCTCCGGAGACAGATTGGCGAGAATTCTGGCCACCGCCGGAGGGGCGGGCTACGCGCCGATCGCGCCGGGGACTTTCGGGTCCGCGGTGGGCGTCGTCCTATTCGCAGTCCTTTCCGCCCTCCACCCTCTGCTCTTCCTCCTCACCACCGCCACCCTGCTCGCGCTGGGCACCTGGGCCGCCGACCGCGCCGAGCACTTCTTTGGCAAAAAGGACGACGGCCGCATCGTGATCGACGAAGTCGTCGGGCAGCTGATCGCGCTCGCCCCCCTGCTCTTCTTCGCCAATCTCGCCGGCACCCACCTGCTCGTACTACTCGGCGCCGGCTTTCTGCTCTTCCGCCTCTTCGACATCTGGAAACCCGGCCCTGTCGGCTGGGCGGAGCGCCGCTTTGAAGGCGGCGCCGGCGTGATGCTCGACGACGTCGCCGCGGGCGTGCTCGCAGCGTTGGTCATGACTCCGCTCGCATTCTTCTGCAGCGCACAGGCGGCGGCCCCGTGAAGGCCGAAATCCTCACCATCGGCGACGAAGTGCTGCGCGGCGAGATCGTCGACACCAACAAGTCGTTTCTCGCGGACCGGCTGCTCGGCCTCGACATCGAGACCCACTTCCAGACCTCGGTGCGCGACGACCCGCCCGCGATGATCGACGCGTTCCAGCGCGCCGCGACCCGCAGCGAGATTACGCTCGTCTCCGGCGGGCTCGGGCCGACGCGCGACGACCTCACCTCGGATGCTCTCGCGGAAGCCTTCGGCCTCGAACTCGTACTCGACGAAGCCGTGCTCGAAACGATCCGCGGCTTCTTTCGCTCGCGCGGTCGCGAGATGACCGAGAACAACGTCAGCCAAGCGCGCTTTCCCGAGGGTGCAGAGATCCTGCCGAATCCGCTCGGAACCGCGCCCGGCTTTTCGATCGCGCAGGGCGTGACGCGCTTCTTCTGCCTGCCGGGCGTCCCCAACGAGATGCACCGCATGATGGACGAGCAGGTCCTGCCGCGCATCGAAGCGATCCGCGGCGAGGGGCTCGCGGTGCGGGCGCGGCTGATTCGCACCTTCGGGATGGGCGAGTCGACCCTCGACGACGAGTTGAAGGACATCGCGGCAGCCGGCGATGTGAGTCTGGGGTTCCGAACTTCGTTTCCCGACAACTATCTGCGGCCACTCGCGCGTGCTGCCAGCACAGAACAGGCCGAGGCCGCACTCGAGCGGATCTGCGATGCGATCAAGCAGCGACTCGGACCGCTCGTCTACGGCGAAGACGAGCAGACCCTCGACGCCGTCGTCGGCCAGATGCTCACCGAGCGCGGTATGACGGTCGCCGTCGCGGAATCCTGCACGGGGGGCTTGATCGCCAAGCGGATCACCGACAATCCGGGCTCGTCGGCCTACTTCGCGGGCGGCGTCGTCGCGTATTCCAATGCGGCGAAAACCGAATTGCTCGGCGTATCCGCCGCTGTGATCGAAGAGCACGGTGCGGTCTCGGATCCCGTGGTTCGCGCGATGGCTGAAGGCGTGCGCGAGCGCTTCGGTGCGGACATCGGCGTCGCGACGACGGGAATCTCGGGCCCGGACGGCGGGACGGCCAGCAAGCCCGTCGGCCTGGTTCACATCGCGCTCGCCCGCGAGGGTGCGACCTTCGCCGATTCCTTCGTGTTCCGGATGGATCGCATCCGCCACCGACTGTTGACTTCGCAGGTGGCACTCGACTGGGTGCGGCGAACGCTGCTGGGTGTGGAACTCGTCGGCCCGACGTGGGCGCAGCGATGAGCGAAACGAACGGGCGGAAGAGGGCCGCTGTGAAGTGCCATTCTCTAGAGGAGTGCGGCTGTGGCTGAATCGGCTGCCAGCGTGCGCGCTTTCTTGGCGATCGACCTCGACGAGTGCACGCGCAGCGCGGCCGCAGCGGTCGCCGACCGGCTGCGCGAATGCCCGGCTGGCGACGCGGTTCGCTGGGTGCGCGAAGAGACCCTCCACGTGACGCTGCGCTTTCTCGGAGACATCGATTGCGGGCGCGTCGCTCGCCTCGCGGGCTGCGTTCGGGAGCAGACCGCCGCCCTGAGTCCATTTCGGCTCCAACTCGGCGGCGCCCGGCTCTTCCCCTCCAAGCGCCGCGCGCTGGCCGTGGTGCTCGATGTCGGGCCCGAGGAGCCGCTTTCGGAGCTCGCCGCCGCGGTCGAGCGGGGCGTCATAGAGGCGGGTTTCGGCCCGGAGTCGCGCCCGTTCAACGCCCACCTGACCCTGGGGCGAATTCGCAAAAAACGTTTTCCACTTGTGACCGGGGACGTCACAAGCAGCGGCGAAAGTTGCCCTGTGAATGAAGCAGTGCTCTTCAAAAGCGAGCTGCACTCCTCGGGAGCGCACTACACCCCCATCGAACGCGCGCCGCTTGGCGGCGAACCATCACCCCTTTTGACTGAAACAGATCAATCGATCTACAACCCGAAAGTTGGAGGATG
>JAFDAW010000246.1 GCA_019313605.1 Deltaproteobacteria bacterium | reverse complement strand
GTCATGTCTTCGCTGCGCCGCATCGTGATGGTTCGTCATGGAGAAACCGAGGGGCAATCGAGCGTCCGCTTCCACGGCAGCGCAGATGTCAGGCTCAATGACGAGGGTCGGGCCCAGCTACGCGAGGCCGCCCGAAAGATGAAGACCGAGGGTTTCGACCTCGTGGCTGCCAGCCCGCTGCAGCGCGCATGGGAGGGCGCCGTCATCGTTTCTGGTGGCGCACCGGTGCGGCTCTACTCCGAATTCCGCGAGGTCCACTTCGGTCATTGGGAGGGGATGACGGCCGAGGAGATCGAGGCTTCGGATCCGGTCCTGTATCGGGATTGGCAGGCGGGCGCTGCGAGCTTCGAGTATCCCGGCGGCGAACTCCGCGAGTCGTTTCGCACGCGCGTGGCGTGCGGACTCGACGCGCTGCTCGCGAGTGGTGCCACGAGCGCGCTCGTCGTCAGCCACAAGGGCGTGATCCGCACGATTGGCGAGCGACTGCTGGAAACGCCTCTGTCGGAGGGTCCGGAACTCGGCGGGATCGTATCGGTCAGCCGCGGCGCCGATGGCCGCTGGCACGAAGGCCGCCGCAGCAGCAACCCGCCCGGCCTGGTGGAATAACCCGCGCAGCCCGGGCAGTTCCGTTACCTATCGAGATAGCTCCACTAGCTGCCCGGGCAGTTCCGTTACCTATTGAGACGGCTCCACCAGCAGCCCGGGCAGTTCCGTTATCTATTGAGACGGCTCCACCAGCAGCCCGGGCAGTTCCGTTATCTATTGAGACGGCTCCACCAGCAGCCCGGGCAGTTCCGTTATCTATTGAGATGGCTCCACCAGCCGGGGCCCAGTTGGCCGGGGCGTTTTCGATTGGGGGGTTGTCTTGTGAGGGGGGGCTGGGCTGCTCGCGGGAGCGGGGGGTTTGAATCGAGGGGCGCGGGTCGATCGTTCGTTGAGTGTGATTCCATCAATATTGGAATTCTTGAGGGATTGTTGCGTGTTGATGGTGCTTAAGTGCGCGCTGAGGTTTGTCGATTCGGCGGGTATCACTTCTCAGGAGGCCGCAAGACATGCCCAATCGAAGCATCTATTCGCTAGTAATCGCCGTTTTTCTCATTTGCCTGCTCGGCCCGGGTACTGCATTTGCGACCTTGAAGTGTCAGTGCAACAACGGCATGACCAAGCAAAATGTGGGCGCCGATTTCAGTGACGACGACGCGGAAGAGTCCTGCAACGATACGTGCAGCGATTTTGGTGGAGGCCGAGTCTGGCAACTCGACCAGGATCGCGAGTACATCGATAACTCGAGCAGTAGCGCGAGGCGCCCCGTTCCCAAGAAGCCGCGCCGCCCCTGATCGAGCGACACTACTGAGATCGGTCACCTGGCTGGCGAATCCTTCGGATTCGCTTTGCGGCGGAGAGGCCTGGCGGCCTCTCCTGGCTGGCGAATCTTTCGGATTCGCTTCCTAGGTGACGAGTCCTGTTCGGTCTCGTCTAGCTGGGGAAGTCTTCGACTTCCCTTTGCGGCGTCGGGGCCTCTTCGGCCCCGACTAGCCTTCGTCAGATTCGCGCAGTTTCGCGATCACGCTGAAATCCTCGAGCGTGCTGGTGTCGCCGACCGTCTCCTTTCCGGAGGCGATGTCGCGCAGCAGCCTGCGCATGATCTTGCCCGAGCGCGTCTTGGGCAATGCATCGGTGAATCGGATGTCCGCGGGCTTGGCGATCGCACCGATCTGTTTTGCGACGTGGTCGCGCAGTTCCTTGACGAGATCGTCATCGGATGTCACGCCTCCCTTGGGGGTGACGAACGCGACGATCGCCGTTCCGGTAATCGAGTCGGGCCGGCCGACGACCGCTGACTCGGCGACCTTGATGTTCGATACGAGGGCGCTCTCCACCTCCATGGTTCCGATCCGGTGTCCCGAAATGTTCATCACGTCGTCGATCCGGCCCATGATCCAGAAGTAACCCTTGTCGTCGCGGTGGGCGCCGTCACCCGCGAGGTAGGTGTTCTCGTACTTGCTCCAGTAGGTTTCCTTGAAGCGCTCCGGATCACCCCAGATGCCGCGCAGCATTCCGGGCCACGGTTTCTTGATGACGAGAAATCCGCCGTCTGGCGGATTCGCGGGCACACCCTCTTCGGTGTAGACGTCGGCGTCGATACCGGGGAAGGGCAGGGTTGCGGATCCCGGCTTGGTTTCTGTCGCGGCGGGCAGCGGCGTGATCATGATTCCACCCGTCTCGGTCTGCCACCAGGTGTCGACGATCGGGCAGCGGCGACCGCCAATCACCCGGTGGTACCACATCCAGGCTTCGGGGTTGATGGGTTCGCCGACCGAGCCGAGCAGGCGCAGCGATGAGAGGTCGTGTTTCTTCGGATGCTCGTCACCGAGTCGGATGAAGGTTCGGATCGCCGTCGGTGCGGTGTAGAAGATGCTCACTCGATGCCGCTCGATGATGTCCCAGAAGCGGTCCGGAGCCGGATGAGTCGGGACGCCCTCGTACATCAGGCTCGTCACACCGTTCGCAAGGATTCCGTAGATCACGTAGGAGTGCCCCGTAATCCAACCGATATCCGCGGTGCACCAATAGGTGTCGGTTTCGTTCAGATCGAACAGCGCCTTGGCGGTCGTCGTGACATGAGTGAGGTAGCCGCCCGTGGTATGCAGGATGCCCTTGGGTTTGCCCGTCGTTCCGCTCGTATACAGAATGAAGAGCGGATGCTCGGAGTCGAGCTTGGCGGGAGCGCACTTTGCGCTGGCCTCTTGCATGAGATCGTGCCACCAGTGGTCGCGCCCCGAATCCCACGCGACCTCTTCGCCTGTTCTCTTGACGACCACGACGTGCTCCACCACGTCGAGGCCCGCGACGGCTTCGTCCACGGCGGGCTTCAACGCATGTGGTGAACCCTTCCGGTAGCCGCCGTCTGCCGTCACGACGACGTGCGCGCCCGCGTCCTCGATGCGGTCGCGGAGCGCCTCCGCGGAGAAACCACCGAACACCACGCTGTGGATCGCACCAATTCGAGTGCAGGCGAGGGTCGCGATCGCGAGTTCTGGAATCATGGGCATGTAGAGCGCGATGCGGTCGCCCTTCTTGACGCCGAGTCCCTTGAGGGCGTTCGCGAATCGGCATACCTCGCGATGCAGTTCGCCGAAGGTCAGCACCCGTGTGTCGCCGGGCTCGCCTTCCCAGATGATCGCGGCCTTGTTGCGCCGCCAGGCATTTTCGCCAACCAGGTGTCGATCGAGGCAGTTGTAGGAGACGTTCAACTTGCCGCCGACGAACCATTTGGCGGCCGGTGGCTTCCACTGCAGGACCTTCTTCCAGGGGGTGAACCAGCTGACGTTCTCCTTGGCCATCTTCGCCCAGAAGCGTTCGGGGTCCTTCGCGCCGAGTTTGCGGTACTCGTTGACGGTTCGTTTGTTCCAGTTGGCGTTCTTGGTGAACTCAGCGCTCGGCTTGAAGCTGCGCTTCTCTTTCAACAGGGATTCGATGTCAGCCATGCCGCTCCATCCTCCGGATCGGTTCCTGGGTTTCAGTCGATCGCTTTGGGTTCAGCGATCCGTGACGAGCGCCTCTACGTCTTCCGGATCTGTCGCGATGGCTTCCGTCAGGTTCTCGCAACCGTCTTCGGTGATCGCGATGTCATCTTCGATGCGGACACCGATGCCTCGGAACTCCGCGTGGGTGTCTTCGTCATCGGCTGCCAGATAAATTCCGGGCTCGACGGTGAAGACCATGCCCGGCTCGAGCGGACGGTGATTGCCGTCCATTCCGTAATTGCCCACGTCATGAACGTCGAGGCCGAGCCAGTGGCCCGTCTTGTGCATGTAGAAACGGCGATAGGCCTCTTTTTCGATCACGTCGTCGACCTCACCCGAGAGCAGCTTCAGGTCGACGAGGCCCTCCACGATGGTGCGCACCGAGGCCGCGTGCACATCGGCGAGGGTCTTGCCGGGCGCGCATTGTTCGATCCCCGCGCGCTGCGCGGCCAGAACCACGTCGTAGATCGCGCGGCCTGCGGCGCTGAAGCTTCCGCCGATGGGATAGGTGCGGGTCACATCGGACGCGTATCCCTCCAACTCGCAGCCCGCGTCGACCAGCACCATCTCGTGATCCTGGAGCTTTCCGCTGTTCGTCACGTAGTGGAGGACCGTCGCGTTGTTACCCCCTCCGACGATTGTCGTGTAGGCGGGTCCTCGCGCGCCAAGACGCCGAAATGTGTACTCGATCGCCGCTTCGACTTCGTATTCGTAGGTACCGCCCCGTGCGAGCCTCGCACCCGCTTCGTGGGCCTCGCGGCTGATCGCCGAGGCGCGGCGCATGATGTCGAGCTCGGCGGGCTCCTTGTACAGGCGCATCTCGTGAACGATGGAGCGGGGATCCACGATCGTGTCTGCGGGGGAGCCGACGTTGCGCGAGCGCAGGCGCATCCCATCGAGGGCGTTC
>JAFDAW010000245.1 GCA_019313605.1 Deltaproteobacteria bacterium | reverse complement strand
GGTCGCCGCGAACGATCGGATCGCACGCCTCTTCCAGCCTGACCGCGTCCCTCGGTAGCCCGTTCCGATCCCGAATATCGTCGATGCACGTTTCGAGAATTCCCCGGAGCGCGACCACTCCACGCGCGGAGCGGCGGCGGGGCTCCTCGGCTCGGGCAGCAGCCAACACCTGGTCGACCGTTCGATCGAGGCGCTCGAGGTCTTCGTCCATGCGCGTCAGGAATTGCTCGCGGCGTTCGCGCTCAGGGTCATGCCGCAGCAGGGTCTCGACGTAGAGACGCATCGAGGCGAGCGGCGTCTTCATCTCATGGGTCACGGCGTCGAGGAATGCCCGCTGACGCTGATTCACCCGCATCTCGCTCACCAACCAGGCGCACAACCAGCCCGTTCCGACGATGATCAGCACGAAGAACGTCGTGCCCAGAGCGAGCAGTACCCAGCCGAGCGTGCCGAGCCCCGACGGTGCAATCGGGCGCACCTCGCCGAGTACCAGGACCCAGTACACGACGGCGAGAACCACCGCCAGAATGGCGAGGACGAATCCCAGTGTGAGCGGAAAACCGACGGAACGTCGCGCCATGAAAACCTCTGCGGCCAAAAGGGTACGATAGAATCGGCAGCGCTCCCACGGAGGTTCGGTGCAACCCGCGCCCTTCACCCCTGCTGTGCGAATCCTCGCCGCCCTCGGACTGTTCGTCGCGAGCGCGGGCGCCGAGGTTCCCGATGAGGGTGACTGCCCCAGATCGGGTGGGCGAAACGGCGAAAGCGCCAGCGAGGACGCAACGCCCACGCTCATCCGCGAAGGGTCCGCGCTGGAATACAGCGACCTCCTTGGATTGCGCGAACTCATTCCCGCAGAAGTGTGGAGCCACCGCAACGCCTTCTTCTCCGCGGGAATGCTGATGGAGATCGGCCCCTGCCACCGGCGTTATCCCGTTCCTGCGCATTTTTCCGCTGCCACAGAGCGCTTCGCGGATCGGGCCAGGCTCGACGCCGACGGAAATCTCCGAGGTTATGTGGCCGGCACGCCGTTCCCACCCGAGTCCATCGCCGATGACGACCCGGCGGCCGGAACCAAGTGGGCGTGGAACCTGGAATACCGCAACCGCGAAGCGGGCCCGCAGGGCCACTTCAGGATCACCGACATGCCGAGTCGAACGGGCGGAATCCAGGTCTACACCGGTGAGTTCTTTCACCTGCGAACCAGCCATCGAGCGGACCTGGCCGAGACCGCGTTCACGCAACCGGGGTCCGAGAAAAAGCTCTGGATCAGCGGAGGGCGTTTCGACACCCCGTCCGATGCGCGGCACCTCTCTTGGCGCCAGATGCGACCGATCGAAGCCGATCAACGCTTTTCGGACCCGGACGATACCTTCGTCTACACACCGACGATGCGAAAAGTTCGCAGGGCTGCGACGACCTGGGTCGACGGCCTGTACACCCCGAGTTATCGCGTGGGAGACAGCGGAAGCGGCGGGAGCGTCGCCACCGGAGCCGGTGGTTACGCACCGACGGGGGCCGTGAGCCTCTCTTCCGCACTCTCACACGCGACCACCGAGCACCTTGCGGCGGGATTCAACGATCTTTCGATTCGACCCAACGCCTACCGATGGCGGCTGCGCGGCATGCGAGAAGTATTGGCTCCGATCAACGGCGCCCGCGCGGGCTATCCCGAAAATCCGATTCGCAACTACGGAACGTCGGGCCTCGCGCTGGGAAGCGACCGCTGGGAGGTGCGCTACGCGGCGGTCATCGAGGGAAGGACCCGCAACCGCGAACAGGGCTTCGACACCCTGATCATCTACGTCGACCATCAAACCCACCTGCCCCTCTACCTGATCACCCGTCGGAGCGGAGGACTGATCGTCGACATCGGAATCCCCGTGCACCGTTTCAGCGGCGACGTCGCGAGCTACCCCCACCGGCCGGGCGGCGACCGCACCCTCGTATTCGATCCGGTCGCAGCCGTCTACTACCGCGCAGCGAACGGCGGCAGCGGCTGGCGCCGCGAATCCTACGACCTGAAATCAACCACCCCCTCGCGATCCGACCTCCAGGAAATGACCACCACCGACACCCTCCTCCGTGGGCGCTAACTGCCCGCGCAGACCCACTGGGTAACGCGCTACGTCCCGCCAGCAGCCCGCGCAGACCCACTGGGTAACGCGCTACGTCCCGCCAGCGGGGGCCCAGTTGACCGGGTCGTGTCTGTTTGGGGTGCTGATGATTGCGGGGGGCTCGCGAGTGCTGGGCGGCGCGTTACTCGGCAGGTTTGCGCGGGTCAGAACGTCCAGCGCAGGCGCATCCAGATTTCGTCGCGGCGGCGGACGCTCGATAGGAAGTGCTCGGTACTGTCCATGTAGGCGTTCTTGCCGACGCGGTTGGTGGCGGGGCGGAACGGATTGATGGCCATTTCGGAAAGTTCGGTGCGGCCGAAGAAGATTCCCATCCCGATGGCTGCCGAAAACGATTCGGTGAATCGGTACTGGATCGACGGCAACACTCCCCCGGAACGCGAGTTGATGTCGTAGAGGGTCACCAAAGACGGATTCAATCGGTCCTGGAAGTAACCGGTCATGATCGTGGTGGTGAACATCGCGCTGAACGGGCCGTGCGGGCCCATCCCGCCGCGGTGGCCCTTGATGTACTGAAAGAACCACTGGGTGTTGAAAAAGAAGGTTCGATTCGGATTCAGGAAGTTGATGAAGGTCGGCCGATCGATGGATACGGTGACGTTCAGCATGTCTACGTTGGTGAGGCTATCGAATTCGTTGGCGTCGTAGACCGGAACCGAGTCGAACCACGCGAACTCGACACCCCAATTGGATTTGGTCCGGTCTTCGGGGAAATCCATCGAGAAGCCAAACACGTTGCGTCGATCGTAGGTCTGCACGATTTCACTTCCGCTCTGCCACAAGAATGTGCGGCGCCCAAACGGGCCCTTCGCCCCTGCGCGTCGCGCATTGCGCCGAACACCGCCCATATCGAAGAACTCTTTGACCTTCTTGCAGAATTGCGGCTGATTGAAAGAGCACTTGTCCAACACCCAGGGGTGTTCGGCATCGAAGCACTCGGGATTCGTCTTCCTTCCCTTTTTGGTCGTACACGCAGAGGTGACCACCAGGCCCATCGCGAAGTTCCACGAGACGGCGGCCAGTTCGTTCTTGAAGATCTGTGCGGTACCGGCGAGGAATTCCTCGTCGTAGTCTCGAGAGATCACGGCCCCGGAAGCGCTCGGAACGAAGCCGCAGCGCGGGCCGTCCTCGGGATTCAGCCTCTGCTGCCGCCTGATGTCGGAATCGCTCAGACAGCCCGCCGTCGGATGATACAAAGTGGAAGCGTACTGGTACCTTACGTTCGAACCCGTTTCGGTGTAGTCACCGCGCCAACTATCCGAATTGCGCTTGTCGAGATACTCCGCGACTTCGGCCCGACAGGCTGCATCGTTGACGAAATTGTCACAGGGCCGGCGCGTCGATGGCGCTGGGCCCGAAGGATCGAAGTCACCAGTCGACGGCGCCAACTGGCCGAAGCAGGATCGCATCCCATCCGAACCCGTGATGTCGTTTCCCTCAGAGTCGAGAGTCACGACGTTGTGGGTTGCGATCGTTGGCGCCAGCAAGCACCCATCAATCCTCGGGTCGTAATTTTTTTCGAAGGTAAAGATCACTTCCGTGTTCGTGATTTCGTAACTGTCAATTCCCCTACAACCGGGCAGCTTGACGGGTCTGGCCTGGCCCGGAACGAAACGGGTGCAGACCGGCCCGCCCTCGAAGTCGATCGTGCCTGGTGCCGTGGCGCGGCTCGTCGTGATGTACCCCGCCGGCGTTCCATCGAAGCCGGGAAAGGACTGCATGATCGCGCTCGCTTCCATGTTGAGCAGGTCGACGCCACCGCCGGGCTGTGCGGCCCCGGGGATGACATCGTCGAAGAACCCGCGTCGGCTGGCTTCGAAAACCGTGCAGCCTTCGAGCGTCACGGGGTCGCAATCGTTGATCTCGAAAGTCACCGAGGAATCACATCGGGTTCCAAAAAACGGCCCACAGCCGAGCAACGCCCGCTGTTCATTCGTGAGGCCGCTGTCCAGCGTGACGTAGTCCTCCCCGGTCGGGAGCTGCTTCGCGAGCACGTTGCCCCCGATGGGCCCGCGGTTGATCGCCGCGTTGGACGAGAGAACGTTGCAACCCGGGCTCCGCCCCACGACCGTACCCGTCGAGTCGACACAGTCCAGATCCGATCCCAGGATCGAGGTGATGAAACCGTCATTCGCGTCCCGATTGATCGATTGCGCGGGAGTCGGCCCGGCCAGCGTGGCTTCTCCGATCAACTGGGTGGTTACCGCGAAGAAACTGTTGAACCGATACTCGCCCGCAAAGAGTGACGACGAAACCTCCGAAAATGAGAGCGGAAACCCGCCCAGCCGTTCTGAGCTATTGAAT
>JAFDAW010000028.1 GCA_019313605.1 Deltaproteobacteria bacterium | reverse complement strand
CACGCCGCTCGTGCGCTCGCTGCACTGGCTCCCTATCAACGGGCGACCGCGGAGTTGCTCGAATGAATTTTGCCGACGCGATTCGCGAATATGGGATCCACCTGGATGTGGAGCGCAACGTCTCGCCCCATACCCGGCGCGCCTATCTCTCTGATGTTCGTCAGTTCGTCGCGAGCCTGGATGCGAGCAGCAACCCGTCGACGGTGACGGCAGCTGACGTTCGCGCGTTTCTCGCGGCTCTCCATGCGGGGTGTCACCCCGCGACACTCGGAC
Source organism: Deltaproteobacteria bacterium (assembly GCA_019313605.1). GTDB lineage: Bacteria > Myxococcota_A > UBA9160 > UBA9160 > SMWR01 > JACZVU01. The sequence continues at coordinate 14,877 of JAFDAW010000028.1, read as the reverse complement.
GGAAGCTCGCTTCGCTGCGCTCCTTCTTCCGTTTCACGCTGCGCGAAGGTGGCTGCGGGCTCGATCCGACGGCCGGCATTCCCGCCCCCCGGCAACCCAAGCGGCTGCCGAATCCGCTGCCGGTGGACGACTGCGCGACGCTCATCGAGTCGCCCGATTCCAACCCCCTCAGCGAAAAATCGGACCGGGGCCGGCTGCGCGATCGCGCATTGGTCGAGCTTCTCTACGGGGCGGGTCTGCGGGTCGGTGAAGCCGCTGCGCTCGACGTCCGCGACCTGGATCTCCACCGGGGCGAGGTGCGCGTCATGGGCAAGGGCGGCAAAGAGCGGGTGGTGCCGCTCCCTGCCGCGGCGCGCGAGTCTCTCGGCGAGTATCTCGACTTTCGGCGAGCTCCGGGCCTTCTCGCCGAGCCGCTGTTTCCGTCACTTCGCCCGCGGGATGGCCGCCTGCGACGCCTCGGGACGCGCGACATTCGCCGGATCCTCAAGGCGCGTGCGCGGGAGGTCGGCATCGTGGATCGGGTGCACCCTCACCGGCTTCGGCACAGCTACGCGACCCATCTTCTCGACATGGGTGCGGATCTTCGAGAAATTCAAGAATTGCTCGGCCACGCGAGCCTGTCGACCACCGAGAAGTACACTGCCGTTTCGGCGGAGCGCCTGATCGAGGTTTACGACAGAGCGCATCCGAGAGCCGAATCGAAAACAGCTGGATTGAGCGAAAAGCGAGGCAGGCGATGAACCTCCGAGAGTCGATTCGTTCGACGACGGTGCTGGCGGTCGTGCGCGACGGAACGATCGCGATGGCGTCCGATGGGCAGGTGACGGTCGGCGAAGCCGTGATGAAGCAGACGGCACAAAAAACCCGCAAAGCCGCCAAGCACGATGTTCTGATCGGGTTTGCGGGCGGCGCCGCCGATGCACTCGCGCTCACCGAACGATTGGAGTCCAAGCTCGACGAGTACTCGGGAAATGTTCGGCGCGCGGCGGTCGAGCTGGCCAAGAGCTGGCGGATGGATCGGGCGTTGCGGCGGCTGGAAGCGCTCCTCCTGATCGGCAACAACGAGTGCGTGCTGGTCGTTTCGGGCAATGGGGATGTCATCGAGCCCGACGACGGAATCGTGGCGGTGGGTTCGGGGGGCAATTTCGCGTTGGCGGCAGCGCGCGCGCTCGCGGATCACACCCAGCTCAGCGGCGCAGAAATCGCCGAAGAGGCGCTTCGGTATGCGGCGCGAATCTGTATCTATACCAACGACAACATCAACGTGGTGACGCTGCCATGAAATTACAGCCCTTTACGCCTCGCGAGGTGGTTTCCGAACTCGATCGATACATCGTCGGGCAGGGGGAAGCCAAGCGTGCGGTTGCGATCGCACTGCGCAATCGCTGGCGGCGGCAGCAGGTGCCGGAGGATCTGCGCGACGAGATCGCTCCGAAGAACATCATCATGATCGGACCCACGGGTGTCGGCAAGACCGAGGTGGCGCGACGCCTCGCCAAGCTTGCCCAGGCTCCGTTCATCAAGGTCGAGGCTTCGAAGTTCACCGAGGTCGGCTATGTGGGGCGCGACGTCGAGTCGATCATCCGCGATCTCGTCGACACTGCGATGAGTCTGGTGCTCGAGGAGGAGAAGCAGGCGGTTCGGGCGAATGCCGAAGACGCCGCGGAGGAGCGCCTACTCGACGCGCTCCTGCCCCCGCCCCAGGCTCCGACCCAGCCAGAAGGCTTCGGGGTCGATTCTTCCACCGGGCTGCCACCGATCGAGCCGGCGGCCGCCGAGACCCGCGAGAAGCTCCGGACGATGCTGCGCGGCGGAGGTCTCGACGAGCGCGAGATCGAGATCGACCTGGAAGACACGTCTGGTGCGAGCCCGACGATGTCGATCTTCACACCACAGGGTGTCGAAGAAATGGGCATGCAGTTCAAGGACATGCTCGGCGGCTTTATGCCCCAGCGCTCGCACCGTCGGCGCATGAGTGTCGCCGCCGCTCGCGATGCACTGGTCACCGAGGAGGCGACGCGCCTGGTGGACATGGAGCACGTTCGGGAGGTCGCCGTCGATCGCGTCGAGCAGACCGCCATCGTCTTCATCGACGAGATCGACAAGGTGGCGGGTGGTGGGAGCGAGCGGACAGGCGCGGATGTCTCTCGGGAGGGGGTCCAGCGCGACCTGCTTCCCATCGTCGAGGGTTCGACGGTTCAAACCAAACACGGCCCAGTGCGCACGGATCACATTCTCTTTGTCGCATCCGGCGCTTTTCACGTCGCGAAACCTTCGGATCTGATTCCCGAACTCCAGGGCCGATTCCCGATCCGGGTCGAACTCTCGAGTCTCGACCGCGACGACTTCATTCGCATTCTGACAGAGCCCCAGAACTCGCTGGTTTTGCAGTACACGGAGTTGCTCAAGACCGAAAACGTCGAACTCGAATTCAAGCAAGACGGGATCCACGCGATCGCAAATTTTGCGGCGCTCGTGAACGAGCGAACGGACAACATTGGTGCGCGGCGGCTGCATACGATCATGGAGAGGCTGCTGGATGAGGTGAGTTTCGACGCGCCAGATCTGGGTGCGATTCGAATTACGATCGATGAAAAATTCGTGCGCAATCGACTCGAAGATCTCGTTGAGGACGAAGACCTTTCGCGTTACATCTTGTGATGCCCACCGCATCGGAGCCGATTGGAAGTCGAGAGGATCGAGATGGCTGAAGAGTCGACCCGCGTACTCGTCATTGACGATGAGCGCTTCTTTCGAGAGGCGATTTGCGATGCGCTGCGGGACGCGTCGATCGATTACTTCACCGCAGAGCGGGAAGAGGGCGCCTTCGAGTTCGCCATGCGGTCCGAGGTGGGCGCCGTCATCCTCGATATCGGGGCGCCTGGTGTGGGTGGCCTCGATCTACTGCGCAGGCTGAGCGCTGAGCGACCTGGGTTGCGCGTGATCGTGCTGTCTGCGCAGGTGGATCACGATCGCGTACTCGAGGCCCTGCGGCTCGGAGCCTGCGACTATCTCGCGAAGCCGCTCCACAACGAAGAGCTCGTGCTCGCGGTTCGTCGAGCCCTGCTGGGGTCGGGAATGCAGGCGAGTTGGGAATCGCTCTGCTCGCGACTCGCCGCGCTCGAAGTCCAGTTGGCGGAGCTGGAAACCGGATCGGAGACCGACGAGGCGGGGTCTACGCTCGCCGATCGAATGGCGCTCGCCGTGGCGGACGTGCTCGGCGTATCCAGGGCGTCGCTGATGCTTCTCGAAGACGATTCCGGACTGCTCCGGGTCGCCGGCGCAACGGGTTGCGATATCGAGCCAGCGGAAATGGACCCCGTGGAGATTGGATCGGGCGTGGCGGGCCAGGTGCTCGAGGGAGGGAAGGCTCTCGCAGTGTCGAATATCGGCGAGCACGAAAGCTTTGCCGATCGGGTCGTCGACGGTCGGTATCGATCGGGCGCGTTCGCGGTGGCTCCGCTCAAGGGGGACGGGAAGCCAATCGGTGTTCTGTGTGCGACGGAACGCGGAGATGGGGGTTCTTTCGGTTCCGAGGATCTCAGCCTGCTGCAGATCATGGCGCTGCAGATCGGCCCGCTGATCGCGCGATTGCGCGGCCGAGGCAAGGCCGAAACTGCGGCGGATGCGGATCGAGTCGAGGCCGAACCGCAGATCGCGGTGGACCCGACGCGGGCCGATCTTCCGGCGACCGATGGCGGCGCCGCCGAGGACGCGGAGTTGGCCCGCGCCATCTGCGACGTGCTGACCTCCGAGGTCGAGCCCGACCGGGTGATCCGCGCGTCGCTTGCGGTGGTCGCCAATGGAGTGTCGGCCGCTCCGGTCTCGCTTTACCTGCTTCGATCGAATGGCCGGGAGCTGATTCTCGAAAGCCAATGTGAACGCGCCGGACAGGGAGATCGGGAGAAGTTGCCGGTCGACTCCGGACTCACGGGCGTCGTGCTGCAAACCGGCCGGCTGGTGGCAACCGATGCGCCGGACCAGGACCCCCGCTTCGATCCGGAGGTCGACACTCACGAAGGCGGTGAGGCCACGGCGATGCTCTGCGTACCCATCTCCTTCCGCAACAAGACGATGGGCGTGATGCGCGTGTTCCTGGAACCCGGTGTATCCGCCTCCGCGCGAACCGGCGAAATTCTCGCCGCGGCGATCTCGGCGGCGGTCCGCAATGCGCTCCTGCACCGAGGTCTGCTCGATTGCGTGGACGAGGTTGCAAAAGCGCGTCGGGAGAATCGGCCGCCGGGCTAGAGATTCGAGGCGCGAAACCATTCGGATTTTCCCGCCAAAGCCCCTATGATCATGCGCTTCCCATGAAGACCCTGATCGACAAAGCTGAGGTGCTGATCGAAGCGCTGCCCTACATGCGGCGCTACTACGACCAGACCATCGTGATCAAATACGGCGGGAGCGCGATGAGCGATCCCGAGTTGCGCGCGTCGTTCGCGATCGATGTGGTCCTGCTCAAGTACATCGGGCTGCGCCCTGTAATCGTGCACGGCGGCGGGCCGCAGATCGGCGAGACGCTGGTTCGACTGGGCATCGAATCCAGCTTTGTCGATGGTCTTCGCGTCACCGATGATGCGACGATGGAAGTCGTCGAGATGGTACTGGGCGGAAAGGTCAACCCGGAAATCGTCGCGCTGGTCGAGCAGGGCGGTGGACGCGCGATCGGGCTCACCGGCGGCGATGGCGGAATGATTCAGGTCACGAGACGCCTGCACGAGGATCGAGATCTCGGCCGCGTTGGAGAGGTCGTTTCGGTTGATCCCGCGTCGATCGCGGCGGTCGCAGCGTCCGGCTTCGTGCCCGTCATCGCTCCGATCGGGGCGGACGCGGACGGCGTTACCCACAACGTGAACGCCGATGAGGCCGCGGGTGCGATCGCGCGTGCGCTACACGCCGAGAAGCTCATCCTGTTGACGGACGTCGAAGGCGTGAAGGACGCGGAGGGGCGCGTCGTCAGCCGGCTCGGTGCTGAGGATGTGCGCAAGCTCATCGAAGTCGGGACGATCCGCGACGGCATGATCCCGAAAGTCCACTGTTGCATCGAAGCATTGGAGGATGGAGTCTCCAACGCGACGATTCTCGACGGCCGCGTGCTTCACGCGGTGCTCCTCGAAATTTTTACCGACGGTGGCGTCGGTACGCTGATCACGCGCTGAAATGCCCAAGGACTTTCTCACACTCACCGATTGGAGCGCCGAAGAGTTGCTCGCGTTGCTCGATCGCGCGCGAGAACTCAAAGAGCTTCGCCAGCAGTCGAAGGGACACCAGACATTGCCGGGCCGTGTGCTTGCAATGTTCTTCGAAAAGCCATCACTGCGGACACACGTCACCTTCGAAGCGGGAATGACGCAGCTGGGGGGGCACGCGATCCTGCTTCGGCCCGAGCAGATCGGGATCGGAACCCGAGAATCTCCGCAGGACGTCGCGAACAACCTCTCGTGCTGGGTCGACGGCATCGTCGCGCGAACCTTCAGCCACGCGTTGGTCGAGGAACTCGCTCGGGTTGCGCGCATCCCGGTGATCAACGGGCTCACGGATCTGCTTCACCCCTGCCAGGTCATGGCGGATCTCCAGACCATCGCCGAGAAGTGCGCGTTGAAGGATGCCGTCATCGCCTACCTGGGCGACGGCAACAACATGGCGAACTCGCTGATCCTCGGAGCGGCCGTACTCGGGCTCGAACTGCGGCTCGCCACACCCGCGAGTCACCGCCCCGCGCTCCACGTGAGAAACCGGGCCGACGAACTCGCTGCTGCGAGCGGAGCGAAGATCAGCTGGTCCGAAGACCCGCTCGAAGCTGTTCGCGGAGCTGGCTTCGTCTACACCGATACCTGGGCCAGCATGGGACAAGAAGACGAGCGAGAACTCCGGAAGAAAATCTTCCAGTCCTACCAGCTGAACTCGGAACTTCTCGGACAGAGCGACGGCGCCTACGCGATGCATTGCCTGCCCGCCCACCGGGGCGAAGAAATCACCGACGAGGTGCTCGACGGCGACCGAAGCCTCGCACTCGTACAGGCCGAAAATCGGCTTCACGCCCAGAAGGCCGTCCTCGAGCGGCTGCTCGGCGCCTCGCGCTGAGACCCATCCCGTTCCGGCGGGACTGCATCGCCGTCTGTCGGCGCCCCCACTTCTCGGATCCATCGCCGATTTGCGGCCTCCACGCGCGATGATTCCAGCCGGCATCCCCCGCGGGGGAGTCAATCGATGGTGTGCGGCAGCCAGACCGCGCAGGTCGGCGTCCCCCCAATAGGTTTTCGCCGGGACGCTCAGCTTTTAATAGCTGCAGGCCGATGGAACCGGGTGCAGGGTTTCCTCTTGGGCCCTGGGGGGGATTGATGCACTCGGTGGGTGATTCCGAGCAGAGGCGGGGTATTCCGCGACTCGTTTCCAGCTGGGATCCAACCAAGCTGCAATTGAGTCCAGAGGAGGGGTTCTTGCTTTCGCGTATCGACGGCCACACGTCGTGGACATTGTTGCGCCAGATCGGTGGCCTTGCGCCCGAAGATGTGGATCGCTGCATCGAGCGCTGGATGTCCGAAGGCGTCGTCGAGATCGACGAAAGCAAATCCGCCAGCGCGGAAGTTCCGGCGACGGTCGAGGAACCCAAAGTCGATGCGGAACCGGTCGATTACATGTCGGACCCGCGCATCGACACTGCGCTCGACATCACGCCCGAACTGCAGGCGCAGATTCTCGAATTCTCGGCATCCCTCGACAAACCCTATTTCGAGTTGCTCGACATTCCCCGCGATGCGGACGCCAAGCAAATCAAGCGCGCCTACTTCTCTCTTTCGAAGGTCTATCACCCGGATCGCTACTTCCGAGCCAACCTCGGCGATTACACGGTGCGCCTGGAACAGATCTTCCGGAAGCTCGTCGAGGCCTACGAGTTGCTGTCCGATCCCAACACCCGTGCCGAGATCGAACGCACGATGGGGGTGATGCCAGAGCCCGAGCCGGAACCGGTCGCGGAAGAGAGCGAGACGGATGCCGCGCCGGAACGGAAACTTCCGCCCCGCAAGCTCACGAAGCGACAGACTCTCGAACGTCTGCGCAGGCATTTCCGGCTTCCCCCGCAGATTCTCGCGGAGCGAAAGCTCAAGGCAAGCCACTTCTTCGACGCGGCGATGGTTGCGGCGAAACGGGAACGCTGGCAGGAGGCAGCGCCGAGCTTGCGCCTCGCGATCGCGTTCGACCCCTGGAACGACGAGTACCGCAAGAGCTTCTCGAACATTCTCTCGCGCAACTACGAGCAGCGAGCGATCAAGCTTCTCGACGAGGCCGATGGCCCGGTCGATCCGGGCGACAAGAGCGAAGCGCTGCGGTTGCTGGAAGAGGTCTTGATCCACCGACCTGCGGATCCCGACGTCAACCATCGGGCGGCGCTGTTGGCTCTGGATATTCACGAGCTGGAGCGCGCCACCGAGTATGCCGAGGCGGCCTGTGAGTTGTGTCCGGAGTCCGCTGGAAATTGCGTCACCCTCGCGCGGGTGCTTCGCGCCGACGGTAGGCGTGAGAAGGCGAAAACGGTTTTAACAGAGGCTGCACGGATCGACCCGGGAAATGAGGAAGTGCAGGCAGAATTGCAGAAGCTGCGGCGTTAGAGCCGTTCAGCATAGGGCGGAGGCATGTGATGGGACGTGTGATTGGTATCGATCTTGGCACTACGAATTCGTGTGTAGCCATGGTCGACCAGGGGAAGCCGATCGTGATACCCAACACGGGCGGCTACAAGACAACACCATCGATGTTCGCGATCTCGCCAGACGGAAAACGACTGGTCGGGCATCTCAGCAAGCGCCAGGCGATCACGAATCCCTCCAATACGCTCTACGCCGCCAAACGCTTGATCGGACGCCGATTCGACTCTCCCGAGGTGCAGAAGGCGATGAGCCTGTGTCCCTTCCAGATCGTGCGGGGAGAAAACGACGACGCGCGGCTGGAGATCGCGGGGAAGGTGTTCACCTGCCCCGAGGTCATGGGCGTGATCGTGCGTGAAATGAAGCGGGTTGCCGAGGAATACCTCGGTGAACCCGTCACGCAGGCTGTGATCACGGTTCCCGCCTACTTCAACGACTCCCAGCGGCAATCCACCAAGGATGCCGGAAAGATCGCGGGCCTCGAGGTGCTGCGGATCATCAACGAGCCGACGGCAGCAGCGCTCGCGTACGGAGTGGGTGAAGAGCGAGAGGAAAAGATCGCCGTTTACGACCTGGGCGGTGGAACGTTCGATATCTCGATTCTGGAGCTCGGAGGTGGCGTCGTCGAAGTGCTCGCGACCGCCGGCGATACCTTCCTCGGAGGCGAGGATTTCGATCGCCGTCTCGTCGCTCACGTCTTGAAGGAATTCCAGGAGGCCGACGGAATCGACCTGAGCAACGATCTGATGGCCCTGCAGCGCCTCAAGGACGCCTGTGAAAAAGCCAAGTGCGATCTTTCTTCGCTGAGCGTCACCGAGATCAATTTGCCGTTCATCGCAAACGACGATTCTGGCGCGCGCCACCTCAACATGGAGGTGACGCGGGAGACTCTCGAGGAACTCGTCGGCGATATCGTGCACAGGACGATGGACGCAGTGCAGCAGTGCGTTACGGATGCGGGCCTGACACCTGCCGACATCGATCAGATCGTACTGGTCGGTGGGCAGACCCGGATGCCTCTCGTGCAGCAGTGCGTCACCAATTTTTTCAAGAAACCGCCGCACAAGGGTGTGAATGCCGACGAAGTCGTGGCGATGGGGGCCGCAATTCAGGGCGACATTCTCGCCTCGCATGACGACAGTATTCTGCTGCTCGACGTGACTCCGCTCTCGTTGGGAATCGGAACCTTCGACGGCCAGTTTGCGCCGCTGATTCCCCGAAACTCGACCGTTCCGACCCGCAAGTCTCACATGTTTACGACGACGCGAGACGAACAAACCGCGGTGAAGATCCGGGTTCTGCAGGGCGAGAGCGAGCAATCGGATGAGAACCACCTGCTCGGTGAATTCGTGCTGACTGAAATCCCGAGGTCGACGGCGGGAGAGCCCGAGATCGAAGTTTCGTTTGAAATCGATTCGGACGGCATCGTGAACGTCTTCGCTCGCGACGTCGCTACGGAGCGCGAGCAGAGTATCACGGTCAATGCCGCCGGTACGCTATCCGAAGAAGAGGTCGCGCAGATCATCAAAGAGAACGAAGAGTATGACCTTCCCGAATAGGGCTATCAGGGTGATTTCGAGTCGGCGATTCGCGGTCGTGCGGTCTCGTGCAATGGGGCATTTTTGATGAGCACTCGTTCGCTACTTGATTACGTGGATGCGCCGGTTCTGGTCGGTGACCCCGACGGACGGGTGGTCCACTTGAACCCGTCCTTCGAATCCCGCTTCGATATCACGTTGGATCAGGCTCGCGGCGAAGAGTTGGCCACCCTCTTCGAGGGGGGCGCACGCGAGGCGGTTTTGAGCGCAGTGGCGGATGTCTGTGGCGGTGCCGGGCCGGTTCGCTTCCAGATGCGCGAAGCGGGTTGCGGCTACTGGGCGGTGGCTTCACCGATTTCGGCGGAGGACAACCGCGTCGGCGTCGTGATTCTGATCACCGCTGAGCTCAGCAGCGATCGCCGGATGATCGAATGCGCAAAGGACATCCAGGAGCCGCTCGAAGAACTCACCCGATGCCTCGCCGAGTTCGCCGATCAGGTCGGGGGCCGTCGAGCCGAGCGCTATCGCCTGATGCTCGAGGATGTCGCCAACGCGATCGAACTGCTGCGAAAGCGGGCCGGCGAGCTCCAGAGCCTGCTCTCGGGTACCTCCGCGATCAATCCCTGATTCCACCCGAGCATCTTTACGTGTGACCTCGACGAAGGCTTCGGTAGAATGCCTGACCGGAGGCGCGAGCTCATGTCTGCAAGACGTCAAGTAAAGCGAGTCTGTCTGGCTTATAGCGGTGGTCTGGATACTTCTGTGATCCTCCACTGGCTGATTCACACCTATGGATGCGAAGTCGTCGCCTATACGGCGGACATCGGCCAGGAAGAAGAACTCGCCGGACTCCCGGAGAAGGCCAAGGATACGGGCGCAGTCGACTGTGTGGTCCGAGATGTGCGCGAAGAGTTTGCGCGAGACTTCGTGTTTCCGGCGATTCGCGGTGGGGCGATTTACGAGGGCACCTACCTGCTGGGGACCGCTCTCGCGCGGCCGCTGATTGCAAAGCACCAGGCCGAGGTCGCTCTCGAGACGGGCTGCGACGCGGTCGCACACGGAGCGACCGGCAAGGGCAACGATCAGGTTCGATTCGAACTCACGTTCCGCGCCCTCGCTCCAGAACTGCACATCATCGCGCCGTGGCGCGAGTGGGACATCCGATCGCGGTCCGATTGCTTCGCGTACTGCGAGAAGTACGGAATCCCGGTGGCGGCGACCCTCGAAAAACCCTACTCGATCGATCGCAACATGATGCACGTCTCGTACGAGGGCGGAGTGCTCGAAGACCCCTGGCGCGCGCCCGATGAGTCGATGTTCCTCACGACGAAATCTCCCGAGAAGGCTCCGGATGTGCCTTCCGAGATCACGATCGCGTTCGAACGCGGAACGCCGGTGTCGATCGACGGGGAAGCGCTCTCGCCCGCCCAGTTGTTGCACCAGCTGAATGTGCTTGCGGGAGAGCACGGAGTGGGTCGGGTGGACATGGTCGAGAACCGCTTCGTCGGTCTGAAATCTCGCGGCGTCTACGAGACACCGGGCGGTACCGTGTTGCATTGCGCGCACCGCGCCATCGAATCGATCACCCTGGATCGCGAAGTGATGCACGAGCGCGACCGCCTCTCGCCCCGATACGCCGAGTTGATCTACAACGGATTCTGGTACTCCCCAGAGATGACGCCCCTCCGCGCGCTGATGGAAGCGTCCCAGGAGAACGTGACCGGCGAAGCCCGCGTCTCACTCTACAAAGGCAGCGTAAGCGTCACCGGAAGGCGATCCCCCGTATCCCTCTACAACCTGGCCCAGTCCTCCTTCGAAGACGCCGGCCCCGAAGACACCTACGACCAAGCCGACGCAAGCGGCTTCATCCGCCTCCAAGGAGTCCGCCTCCCCAAGCTCTAACACCGGCCGTAAGTCGAAGAGCCGCCGCACACACAGATCAACCCAGCGCCTCGTTCAAGCGACCGCGGTGGCACGTGGGCCGTGTACCTGCTGACAGCGACATTCCCGCGGTATCCTCCCAGCTGCGCGATCTCGACTTCGACGCGGCGGGAAAGGTCGGTTACATCGTCGGGTGGGGGGATGGTTCTGCGGAGTGACGACGTGGGGCAGCGTTGGAGGCCGGTATTGCCGACGGTGGGTCCGGATCGGGTCCTTTCGCCTACGGCAAGCCCCCTCCTCAAGCGCGCAACTTCGGTCGCCGATGATATGGAGCGGAGGAGGGTGGAATGAGCGCTGGGCCCAACGTGCGCGCCCGCGTCATCGTCGTCGATGACGATCGCCTGATTCGCGAGATGGTGGAGGACGCCATTGGCGACCGCGCCAGCGTCGAGTGCTGCGACTCGTCGGAATCGGCGCTCGAGGCCCTGCACCGCGAGCCCGCGGATCTGATCGTCTCGGATCTCACCATGCCAGGTCTTTCCGGGATCGAGCTTCTCGAAGAAATTCGGCGCACCTATCCCGCTACCGACTTTTTGTTGTTGACGGGCCACGCGACGGTCGAGAGCGCAGTCGGCGCGTTGCGAATGGGGGCCGCCGACTATCTCACCAAACCGGTCAACGGCGGCGAACTCACGCTGGTGGTGGAGCGCATCCTCGAGCAGCGCCGTCTGCTCGCCGAAAACGAAAAGCTGCGGGAAAACCTGGTTACCGTGGAGTCCTGCCGGAACCTCATTCGCTGCCTCGAGCCCGCTGAGGTCTACACGAATGCGCTCGATCTGCTGCTTCAACATCTTCCGCGCCAGCGCGGGCTGGCTCTCTTTCATCGCAGTTCGATTCCGACCGACGGCATTGCTTTTCGGGGTTTTTCGGAACTGGAGACGCGAGCTCTTCGGGACGCTCTGGTCGGCGAGAAGCCGATCGACATCGACGCGGTTGCGCGGGTCGAAGTTCTCAGCGAAGGGCCTCTCCAGAATATCCTGCGCGAAATCGGGATCGAATGTGAAAAAGTAGCTGCGGTTCCGATGCGCGGAAGCGACAAGGAGATCGGCGTCTTGTGGTTGTTCGAGGACGGGCGGCCCTTCGGGGCTGGCGAACTCGATCGCGCGAGGCTGATCGCCGGACACGCCGAGCTCGCCCTTCGCAACGCCGAGCGATACAACGAGGCGAAGGACCGAGCGTTTATCGACGATGTGACAGAGGTATACAACGCGCGTTACCTGCTGCAGGCTACCGATCGCGAGATTCACCGTGCCGATCGCTATGGCAATCCGATGACGGTCCTGTTTCTCGATATCGACCGATTCAAACTCGTGAACGACCAGTACGGGCATCTCGTGGGTTCGCGCGCGCTTCGCAGGCTCAGCGAAGTGCTGCTGGCGTGCATCCGCCAGGTGGATACACTTGCGCGTTACGGCGGAGATGAATTTACGATCCTGCTGCCGGATACGCCGCATGATGTCGCACTCGATATCGCCGAACGAATTCGCAAGCTGGTGGAAGACACGCTGTTCGAAGCGGGGCGGGACACGCCGTTTCGTTTGAGCATCAGCATCGGTGTCGGAACGTTTCCGCAGCACGGCCGGGACCGGACGAGCTTGCTCGACGTCGCCGACAAGGCGATGTACCGCGCCAAATCGCTCGGTCGAAACTGCGTTTGCTCCGCGGCGGATCTCTGAGGCCAAATTCGGTCTCCGGTATCTGGCTCATTGACAATTCAGCCTCCACTCTGCTAACCAAGTCCCCGTTTTCACTCGACTTTTTTATTGAAATCAGAGCCTCGAGGAGCGTGGTGACGCGAGCGAGTTCCGAACTCGATCAGATGGGGAGCCTGCGTCGTAGCCACACCTGTGGCGCGGTGAGCACTGCCGATGTGGGCAGCGAGGTCATTGTCGTGGGCTGGGTGCAGCGCCGGCGCGACCACGGCGGTGTGATCTTCATCGACCTCCGCGACCACCAGGGCCTCGTTCAGGTCGTTTTTCGGCCCGAAGAGTCGGCCGAGAGTCACGAACGGGCCGGAGAGATCCGCTCCGAGTACGTGATCCTCGCTCGTGGGATCGTTCAGCGGCGGACTCCGGACACCGTCAATCCCAAGATGGCCACGGGCGAGATCGAGGTGGTCGCCCAGGAAGTGCGCCTGCTCAATCGCGCGACCCCGCCACCTTTCCCGATGGAGGACAATCCGGACGTCGATGAGTCGACCCGGATGCGGTACCGGATCCACGATCTCCGCCGGGCGCCGCTGCAGCGAAACCTGCGCATCCGCCACGAGCTCTACCAGGCCGCCCGCCGGATTCTCTGCGGTCGGGATTTTCTCGAGATCGAGACGCCGATGCTCGCGAAGTCGACCCCCGAAGGAGCCCGCGACTTCCTGGTTCCCAGTCGGCTCCAGCCCGGCGAGTTCTACGCCCTGCCGCAGTCCCCGCAGCTCATGAAGCAGCTGCTGATGGTGGCCGGCTTCGACCGCTACTTCCAGATCGTTCGCTGTTTCCGGGACGAGGATCAACGTGCTGACCGACAGCTCGAATTCACCCAGATCGATCTCGAGATGTCCTTCGTGGGCGTCGAAGATGTGCTCGATGTCCTCGAGGAACTCACCGTGGGTGTTTTCGCGGAGGTGATCGGGGTCGAGATCCAGCGGCCGTTTGCGCGGATCTCCTACGCGGATGCCATGGCGCGCTTTGGATCCGACCGCCCCGACACCCGGATCCAGCTCGAACTCGTCGATTTGAGCGAAGCCTTCCGAGAGAGTGGTTTCCGGGCGTTCCGCGCGGTGGTGGACGCCGGCGGCATCGTGAAATGCCTGCCGATCCACGACGCCCAGGAGTTGGGGCGCGGCGCGGTGGACCGGCTCGAGAAGTTCGTGAAGAAAGAGCTCGGTGCGAAGGGCCTCGCGTGGATTCGCGTGGGCGAAGACGGTTCCTGGCAGTCCCCGATCGTGAAGTTCTTCTCCGATGCGGAGCGCGCGGCGATTACGCAGCAAACCGACGCTCGCCCCGGATCGCTGCTCTTCTTCCAGGCCGATCAGGCGGACCGCGCCAACGGAGTGCTGTCTCGACTCCGCACGGACCTCGGGCGCCAACTCGGGCGGGTGGACGATCGGCCCTGGGACGTGCTCTTCGTCGTCGATTTTCCGGTCTTTCAGCGAGAGGAGGACGGTGGGCTCACCTACGTCCACCAACCTTTCGTCGCGCCGGTCGAAGAGGACATTCCGCTGCTCGCAACGGAACCCGAGAAGGTGCGCGGCACCCATTACGACGTCGTCGTCAACGGCGTCGAACTCGGCTCGGGCAGCCTCCGCAACCACAGTTCGGACGTTCAACGGCGCATTCTCGAGGTCATGGGGTATTCGAAAGAGGAGGCCGAATCGCGCTTCGGTTTCTTGTTCAACGCCCTCGACGCGGGCGCCCCCCCTCACGGAGGCTTTGCGTTCGGGCTCGATCGTTGGGTCATGGTGCTGGCGAATGTGGATAACCTGCGCGATGTGATCGCATTTCCGAAGACCCAGCGCGGTCAGGATCTGCTGATGGACGCACCCACGGTGGTCGAGCCGGAACAACTCGAGGAACTCCAGCTCCGCCTTGCTCCACCCTCGAAGCGAGGTGGATGAAATCAACCCCCCATCGTCTCTCCCATCGCGGTTCAGGATGGCGAGTTCGACAAGGATTGCTTATATCGCCCCCCCATGATGAATTACACGCATCTAAAACCCTCTACTCACGGAACCAAGATCACGCGGGATGCCGACGGCA
>JAFDAW010000244.1 GCA_019313605.1 Deltaproteobacteria bacterium | reverse complement strand
GCCCTATGGGACGCTGACGGAGGAAGAGGCCGAGGCGACGCTCGCCGAGCAGGCACAGGCCCTCGCGGAGGGCGGCGTGGATGTGCTCTGGCTCGAGACGATCTTCGCGCTCGGCGAACTGAAGGCCGCCGTCGCGGCGGCGGCGAGTGTAGGGCTGCCCGTGGCATCGACGATGACCTTCGACACGGTGGGAAGGACCATGATGGGTGACACGCCGGAGAAGGCGCGGGAATTCATTCAGACGCTGGACCCCCAACCGATTGCGTTCGGTGCCAATTGCGGGGCCGGGCCGGCGATGCTGATCGATACCATCTGCAGATTCCGCCGCGCCGGATCCGACACCGACGTGCTGATCGCCAAGGGCAACTGCGGTATTCCGCAGATGGTCGGCGGTGAGGTCGTCTACAGCGGCAACGAGGAAATCATGGCCCGCTACGCGCGCATGGCGCGGGACGCGGGGGCGCGCATCATCGGCGGTTGCTGCGGCACCGCTCCGGCCCACCTGAAAGCAATCCGAGAAGCCCTGGTCGGCTATGAGCCGGGAGATATCCCCGACGTCGACGCGATCGAAGCTGCGCTCGGCCCGATCAACACGCCCGCTCCGGGCGCTGACTGAACGAGTACCCCCCCGCTCACGGATCGTGGCGCTTGGACCACCCCCCGCTCACGGATCGTGGCGCTTGGACCACTTGAGTCGCTTGATGTTGATCAGGAGCACGCGGCGCGACATGCCGGGAGGGCAGGTGATCGGGGGTACGCCGTGGAAGGATGCATCCGAGCGCACGAAACCCGACAATCGATTTCGCGCGAATCCCGCTGCGCCGATCAGCTTGAATTGTTCGAACGGGATCCGATCCGTCGGAGCCCAGCTGCGGGCGAGCTTTGGATTCAGGGGCGAATAGAATTCTGTCGCTCCACCGTAGGAATCCTTCCAATCCGGATCCCGGAAGTAGAGCAGCAGGCTGATCAACTTGCGCGGTGCGTCTGTGTGGGGGACGACGACTCCGTCTTTCGGGAGCAGGCTGATCTGGAAGGTCGTCCGAATCGGTTCCTGAAAGATGTAGCGAAGCGGATTGTTCGGAACGGCTCGCCTGGTGCAGTCGAGCCACGGGCGGCGCTCGACGACACCGCGCGCATCGAGCAGCGCGGGAGCCAGAGCCTTCCTCGCGTCGGCGCTGAAATCCGCTGAACTGAAGAAATCGATCAATCGTCGCCAGGCCGGGTTCGAGTCACAGAATGAATCGAACGAATCGGACTCGACGGACGAGCGGAACCCCTTCTTCTTCGAGTCGTCGCTCTCATAGGTCGATTCGTCGGGAAACGTCTCGCGCAACGCCTGGTAGAAATCGTCCGGGAGATAGTCGTCGACCTGGAAGAAGCAGCAAGGGTCGATTCTCACCTCGCTCAATCTCTTCGACAGGAACAGCTGGCTTGTGTCGAACTCAGTCATCCAATTTCTCCGGACGATCGCCCGATCATTTTCTCGAGCGTCGACGAAGATAGCGTGGGTACGAGCGGCCAGCCGGCGGCATGCGCGTTATGCGTGGAGTGGCGAGCATTTCCAGGCTGCGCGATCTGCGTGTTGGTGGCCTGTCGCGTGAGATGGTAGCCTAGGCGCCCGAATGGGAGAAAAGACCGGATCGCAAGCGCGGCAGGAACGGATCGCGTCGCTGGGCTACGACTACGCGGCAAAGCCCGTCCGACGGGCGCTACGCTGCAACCTTTGCGGCGGCAATCGCTTCGTCACTCTCGTCCATCGAGACCGCTACGGGTATCCCGCGACGGCCGACGGCTGCCTGCGCTGTGGGCTGGTCTTCCTTAATCCGGTGATGACCGCGGATGCATACACCGAATTCTACACCGGCGTGTACCGGCCGCTGGTGAGCGCCTATCACGGCCGATTGATCGACGCGGCGTCGATTCAGGACGAGCAGCGCGAATACGCGTCGGCGCGCGCCGATTTCATCGAACCGCGGATGCAAGGGCGCAGCTGTAAAACCCTGCTCGATGTCGGCGGATCAACCGGTGTCGTGGCGCACGTGATGAAGGAGCGTTTCGATCTCCAGGCAACGGTCATCGACCCGGCCCCGTTTGAAATCGAGGTTGCCCGCGCATTCGGGCTGAAAACCGTCACCGGTTTCGTCGAGGACTACGATGCGGGCGGCGCTACCTACGATTTCATCGTTCTCTGTCAGACCGTCGATCACCTGCTGGACGTGTCGCTGTCGCTCTCCAAGATTCGCAGCCTGCTCTCCGAAGACGGTCTCTTCTTCGTCGATATCGTCGACTTCCGGGCCGCCTACCGCCGCAATGGCTCCGTGGAAGAGGCCGTCAAGATCGATCACCCCTACTACTTGACGGACGAAACCATGCGCGCGTATCTCGCGCGCAGTGGCTTCGACGTCCTCGGAATCGATTATGCGGTGGACCACCTTCACGTCGGATATCTGTGCGCGCCCGGCAAGCAAGATCCAGACTCGCTGCCCGACTCCAGATTGGTGGACGACCAGTGGCGCGAGATTCGCGCGATCCAGAATCCGCTGCCCTGACGGCCGATTGAAACTCCGATCCGAAGGCCCGCGAGGGTCGCCGAGTCTCGTCCGCGTGAGAGGCGTCTGGTATTGTCTCTATCCCTCCGATTGAGCTCGGTTCGGACAGGGCGAGAACGAGCGGGCGAACAGGCGGGATTTGAGATGCGGTTCATCGATCTGACGGCTGAGCTCGCTGCTGGAATGGTGCGCCATCCAGCGCCCCATCTCCCTCCGGTCGAAATGATACCGGTCGCGACCCACGAAAAAGACAAGCGCCTCGTGCATCGCGTGAGTTTCGGCACGCATGTATCGACCCATCTCGACGCACCCGCTCATGCGATCGAGGGAGGTGTGACGATCGACGAGATCGCGATCGACGTCTTTTGTGGGAGTGCCGCCCTGATCCGTTTCGATGACGTCACGAAGCAAAAGCCGATTGATGTGCTCGACTTGGAGCGGGTGTGCGACATCCTCGAGCGGAGTCGACGCGTCGTGCTCGAAACCGGCTGGGCGCGGAAGCAGTGGGGCAGCGCAGAGTATTTCACCCAGGGCCCCTTCTTGACCCGCGAAGCATCCCAATACCTCGCGAAGTTCGACCTCGCATTGTTGGGGATGGATTTTCCCAACGTGGACTGTGACGCCGAGACGCGGCCGGGGATCCAGGCACCGAATCACGGGATCCTTCTGCGTACCGGGCTCGTGCTGCTCGAGAATCTGCTCAATCTCGAGCAGATCGAGACGCCCGAGTTTCAACTCATTGCGTTACCGCTCAAGTTGATTGGGGGCGACGGCTGCCCCTGCCGCGCTGTGGCGCAGATACCCGACTGAAAATCTGGAGTGCCATTATGATCTCAAGCGAACTGGACATTCTCGAGACGACGCTGCGCGACGGGAACTACGTAGTCGACTTTCAGTTCACCGCCCGAGATACCGGCTGGCTCGCCGGCAAGCTCGAAGCCTGCGGGATGAATTTCATCGAGATCGGCCACGGTCTTGGTATCGGGGCGTCCCAGGTTTATGCCGCCGCCGCTGCGAGCGATGCCGACTACATCGTCGCGGCGAAGGCCGCGGTCAATCGGGCGAAGATCGGAATGTTCGCAATTCCCGGCGTCGCGAAGATCGACGACATTTCTGCGGCCGCCGATCTCGGACTCGATTTTCTCCGGGTTGGAGCAGACCTCGATCGGATCGATTCGATGATGCCCTTCGTCGAGCACGCTCGAAAACTCGACTTGTACGTCTGCACGAACTTCATGAAGTCGTACACCTTGCCCGCGGAGGAGTTTGCGCAGAATTGCCTTCGAGCCGAACAGTTCGGCACGCAGATGAATTACCTCGTCGATTCTGCCGGAGGCATGCTGCCCCACGAAGTGCGCCATTACTTCGAAGCGGTTTCGGAAGCGACTTCCGTTCCGTTTGGTTTTCACGGTCACGACAACATCCGGCTCGCAATTGCCAACGCACTCGTCGCGATCGACTGCGGGGCGAAGCTCGTCGATTCGACCTTGTTCGGCGTGGGGCGCGGATCGGGAAACACCGCAACGGAAATCATCGTGGCTCTGGCCAAGCGGGAGTATGGGATCTGGGACGAGAAGGATGAACTCGAACTGATTCATCTGGCGGAGAGCGAAGCCGCGCCCCTGCTCCATCACCGCCACCAGGAGACGATCAGCGGGTCATTGGGCCTCGCGAAGGTGCACTCGATGTATGTCGGCGGCATCCTCGAGTGGGCGAGGGCACATCAACTCGATCCTCACGAATTGATCGCACGGGTAGGAGAGATCGATCAGACTCGCGTCGATGAGGAGATCCTCAAGAATGCTTCGCTGAAGACGCGAGCCGGGAAGGGGGAGCCCACTGGATCGGAGGGTTTGCTCAGCATGCCCAAAACCACCGGTGTGCCCGGTCGGGTGGGGGCGGCCGAAAATCTCGCGGCGAAGCGCGGTGTGACGTGCACTCTATGGCTCTTGGGTGGTGACGGAAAGACCGAGGCCGAGGTCGTCGATGGTGTCGATGGTGTGGACGTTCGCGTCTCAGGGAATCCGCGGCCCGCGATCGAGGCGGCGTCCCGGCCCGCATCCCGGATCCGTGCGCTTCCCGGTTGCAGTGAGGCGATTTCCGAACTCCAGGCCTGGACGTCCCTGCGCGTCAAATCCGCTGCGGGATTTGATCGCGACTAACGAACCACCCGAGTGTCATCCGGTGGTGGCGTTTCCGAGTCGAGGATTCGGACGACGTCTGGAGCGATCAGCCCGGCGATCTCGTTTGCGGCCTTCGCGTGTGGATGCGAGTCATCTCCGCTTCGGAAATAGGATTCGATCGGCTTCCCAAAGTAGTGATCCAGGATGTCGATGCAGGCGATCTGATTCCGCTCGCAATAGCCCTTTGCCCATTGCTGACGCGGGCTCGCAGCGACCTGGTCGGGTTCGCCGAGCTGCCAGTCTCGCGGAAACAACACGATCAGCAGCGGAATGCCGTCCGACTCCAGGTCGGCGCGAATCTGATCGAGCCCGCGCTCGACACTGGCAATCTGCTCGGGCTTCAGTGGCTTCTCGTTCGCCCTTGGACGCAGTCCGTGTTCTCTCAGCCAATTGCTGAGTGCCCCAACCGCGGACCCGAGCA
>JAFDAW010000243.1 GCA_019313605.1 Deltaproteobacteria bacterium | reverse complement strand
GAGTTGGGCGAGCACCTGGTTGGTGAACGAAGCCGACATCACGAAGCTCGGATGCCCCGTCGCGCAGCCGAGGTTGAGCAGCCGGCCCTCGGCGAGGATCAGCACGCTGTGGCCGTCCGGAAAGATCCACTCGTCGTACTGCGGCTTGATGTTGACCGTCTTGATTCCCTTGACCCTGGCGAGTCCCGCCATGTCGATCTCGTTGTCGAAGTGGCCGATGTTGCCGACGATGGCCTGGTGCTTCATCTGCGCCATATGGGCAGCGGTGATGATATTGAAATTGCCCGTGGTCGTGATGAAGATGTCCGCGCTTTCGACGACGTCCTCTAGCGTGTTGACCTCGTAGCCGTCCATCGCGGCCTGGAGGGCGCAGATCGGGTCGATCTCGGTGACGATGACCCGTGAACCCTGTCCGCGCAGCGCCTGCGCGCAACCCTTGCCGACTTGACCGTAGCCGCAGATCACAGCCACCTTGCCGCCGAGCATCACGTCGGTGGCGCGCGCCAGTCCGTCGGGAAGGGAGTGCCGGCAACCGTAGGTGTTGTCGAACTTGCTCTTGGTCACGGAGTCGTTCACGTTGATGGCCGGGAATTGCAGCGTGCCATTTTCGTACATCTGATACAGGCGCAGCACTCCGGTCGTCGTTTCTTCGCTGACACCCTTCAGCTTCGCGCAGGCTTCGGTCCAGCGGTTCGGCTTGCGCGGTTGCTCGCGGCGCAGCAGTTCGAGGAAGACGCCCCACTCCTCCGCGTCTTTGTCGGGATTGAAATCCGGAACCTTGCCGTCCTTTTCGAACTCGGCGCCCTTTTGCAGCAGCATCGTCGCGTCGCCACCGTCGTCGACGATCTGATCCGGCCCCGAGCCGTCGGGCCATTCGAGGGCCTCGGAGGTGCACTCCCAGTACTGCTCGAGCGTTTCGCCCTTCCATGCGAAGACCGGGATCCCCTGGAGGTCGTCGGGGGTTCCGTTGGGTCCCACCACGACCGCGGCTGCCGCGGGATCCTGGGTGGAAAAAATGTTGCAGCTCACCCAGCGAACGTCGGCGCCGAGATCCACGAGGGTTTCGATCAGCACGGCGGTCTGGACCGTCATGTGGAGGCTGCCCATGATCTTTACGCCCGCGAGCGGCTTGCTCTTGGCGTGGCGTGCCCGCAGCACCATCAGGCCCGGCATCTCGTGCTCGGCCAGGCGGATCTCGTTGCGGCCCAACTCGGCCAGATTCAGGTCGGCCACCTTGTATAGGGGGCGCTTGGGTGTATTGGGCATGAAATGGCTCCGATTTGGTTGGGCGGCGGTGGGCCGCGTTGGGCTGGGATCTCGTCTGGGCGGTCCGGGCCGCCTATATCTGCTTATGCGGATGAAGTGTTATCTAGCTTGAGCGCGTTGTCAACCGAACTCTACGGAGTTCTGGAGTACGTTTGGGGCCCTCCGCGAGTTTCGCGGCGCGGTCGACCGGGAGTCTTCAGTGGGTTCATTGCTCGAAACGGTCGGGCCCGTATTCCTCATCGTCCTGTTGGGATGGTGGTTGGCTGGCCGCAGCCGCATGGATCTGCCCACCCTGGCCAACCTCGCACTGATGGTGACCTCTCCGGCGCTGATGTTTTCGGTACTCGGTGGCGCTGAAGTCGATTTCGAAAGCTGGGGCGTGCTGGTCGGCGGAACACTCTGGATCGCGCTGGGCACGGCGGCGCTTGCGGCCCTCTACCTCTGGTTTGCCGGATCGGGTCAGCGCGGTTTGTTGCTGCCCGCAATCTTCTGGAACGCCGGCAATCTCCCGCTGCCGCTGGCCCGTCTCGCTTGGGGAGATGCGGGCCTCGAAGCGGCAGCCGTCATCTTCGTGACCGTCGCGATCTTGAACTCGACCCTGGGCCTCTGGATCGCAAAGGGCGAAGGCGGTCTGTCCGAAATCGCTCGGATGCCGCTCGCCTACGGGAGCATCGGAGGGTTGGCACTCGCGATTTCCGGACAGACACTTCCGCGCGTCATCATGGAGCCGATCGAGATGTTGGGCGCGATGGCGATTCCGCTCCTGCTCCTCACCCTCGGCATGCACCTGCGCACCCTCGCGGTGCGGGACGTTCGCCATACGGTGGTCATCGTGGCGATCCGTGTGGCGGGTGGTGCCATCTGTGCGGGGCTGTTCATTTCGCTGTTTGGCGTTTCGGGTGTCGAACGTAAAGTGCTGTTGCTCGCGTCGATCATGCCCGCCGCAGTCATCAACGTGATCATCGCGCAGCGTTATTCGAGAGACCCTTCGCTCGTGGCGTCCGCCGTCGTGTTGGGCACCCTGGTTAGCCTAGTGACGGTCCCGCTGGTGCTCTACTTTGCGGGTTGAGAGGAGGAGCCTGCGATGAACGGCGCCGAGAGTCTGCTGCGAACCGCGGCCGCGGCCGGGATTCGGGTCTGCTTTGCAAACCCGGGCACCACGGAACTCCCGCTGGTCGCCGCTTTCGACGCCGACACCGGTATTCGACCGATCCTCTGCCTCTTCGAGGGTGTCTGCTCGGGCGCGGCCGACGGCTATGCGCGGATGAGCGGAGACCCCGCCATGACGCTGCTGCACCTTGGGCCCGGCTTTGCGAACGGGATCGCCAATTTTCACAACGCGCGCCGCGCGTATTCGGCGATCTTCAACGTGATCGGGGATCACGCCAGCTGGCATCTCGCCTCCGATCCGCCGCTTGCATCCGACATCGAATCGCTCGCGCGCCCGGTGTCTGGTTGGCTGCGGTCGGCCGATCCCGCGGGCCCGCTCGGTCGCGATGCTGCCGAGGCGATCGCCGCGGCCCGCTCCGGAACCATCGCCACATTGATCGCTCCGCACGACGCACAGCTCATCGAGGGTGCGGTCGTCGAGACCGTGGAAGAGCCGTCTCCGGTGCCCCAGGCGTCGAGCGCGGCCGTCGAGGCGAGTGCGCGCCTCTTGAGCCAGGCGGGGAAGGGCGCGCTTCTGCTCGGAGGGGAGGGACTTTCGGAGTGCGGTCTTCGCGCCGCTGCGCGCGTGGCCGCGGCGACGGGCTGCACGCTTTGGTGCGACACTTTTCCGGCTCGGCTCGAGCGCGGCGGCGATCTGCCTCCCGTTGAGCGCATCCCGTATTTTCCCGAGGGTGCGATCGAAGTGTTTTCGGGCATGTCGACCGCAATCCTCGCGGGAACCCGATCGCCCGTCTCTTTCTTTGGCTATCCGGGCGTTCCCAGCGAGATCATCGGTGAGCGGACGGAGACCGCGACCCTGGTTCTTCCCGAAGAGGACGTCGTCGCGGCATTGGAAGATCTGGCGGACGCCGTCGGGGGTGCCGAACCTCGCTCCGCGCCGGCAGCGTCTCTGGATCGAGCGCAACGGCCGACGGGGCCGTTGACTCCCGAAAGTGTCGCAGCGGCAATCGCTGGTCTTCAGCCGGAAGGGGCCATCGTGATGGACGAGGGCCTGACTTCGGCCCGCGCGTATTTTGCGGCCGCCGCGAATGCCCCACGGTACAGCTATCTCACACTCACGGGGGGTGCGATCGGTCAGGGCCTGCCCTGTGCGACGGGCGCGGCACTCGCCTGCCCGGATCGCCCCGTGATCGCACTTCAGGCCGATGGCAGCGGGATGTACACCCTGCAGGCACTCTGGACCCAGGCGCGAGAGGGGCTCGACGTGACGACGGTGATTCTCTCCAACCGCGGATACCAGATTCTCACGATCGAACTCGCGCGCACCGGGATTGTCGAGCCGGGGCCCGGCTGTCGATCAATCACGGATTTCGACCCGGTGCCAAATTGGACGCAGCTCGCTCGCGGTTTTGGTGTTCCCGCTGTGGCGGTGGAGGATGCGGAGGGCCTCTGGCGAGAACTCGAGCGCGCGCTCGCAGAGCCGGGGCCGCACCTCATCGAGGTGCCTCTCTAACTCTCACTCATTCGCGCCAGCTCGGTCCGGAGTATTTCAGCGATTGCTAGTGGATCGCGCTGGGTTCTCGGAGCATGAACTCCGCGATTTGCGCGTCGAACTCGATGCCGCTCTCGGTCACGAGTTGGTAGGTCCCTTCCATCGATCCGAACGGCGTCGGAAGCGGGCAACCCGAGGTGTACTCGTAGGACTGCCCCGGTTCGATCACCGGTTGCTCGCCCACCACGCCGGGGCCGCGGACTTCTTCGATCCGCCCCGTCGCATCGCGGATTACCCAGTGGCGCGAGAGCAACTGCACGGTCTCCGGTCCCTCGTTCGAAACACGGATGGTGTAGAGGAAGAACCAGTGCGCCGGCTCCGCGTGCTCCGGCGCATAGCGCGCCTTCACCTCGACGCGGATGCCCTCGGTGATGGCTTCTGATGTGGTCACGAAAACTCCCCGCTCGTTTGGGATGCTGCGCCTCTGACTTTATGATCGTTGCTTCAACCCGTCCAGCGCAGCGCCCAAATCTCTTGAAGCCAGGCTAGAGACCCGACCGGAAAATCGCCCTGCATTCGGCCGCCGCCCGCGCACTCTCGCTGCGTTCCGCTCCCATCGCCGTAGCATGAAGTACGCCTCGGTCGCGGGCCTTGCGAGA
>JAFDAW010000242.1 GCA_019313605.1 Deltaproteobacteria bacterium | reverse complement strand
TGCGCGGTGGCTTCGGGACCTACACCCTCTTCACCGACACCCTGGTCGAAAAGAAGAACCCCAAGGGCGACATCGAATATGTCTCGGTTCAAGATCTCGACCTCGACGGAATTCCCGAAACCGCCTCGTCGGTCCTTCGGGGCCCGCCCGATCAGTTCCACCTCGAGCCCGGCCAGATTCCCTCGAGCAGCGACTACCTGACCGCGCGCCTCACGGTGCACATCGACCCCGACAACGACAGCGCTGTCATCGAAGTCGGCGACGGCCGGACGTTGATCGAGCAGGGAAAGTGGTCGGACTGGGTCGAAGTCAGTTTCGATCTGCTGCCGATGGGCATGATGCCGGTCACCGGATCGGTCCGATTCTACGCGCAGCAGCTCCGCCCGAATCTCTCGCTCTACGCCTCACCGGTCAATATTTCTCCCGCCTCACCCTTCATGCCGATCACGAGCCCCGACGATTTCGTCGAAACGATCTTCGCGAATGTCGGTTACTTCTACACCCAGGGCATGCCGGAGGAACAAGAGGCGCTCAAGGACGGCGTATTCGACGATGACGAATACGTCACGCAAGTCGGGCTGGTCCAGGAAGACACCGGGCGGATGGTCGATTTTTTACTCGACCGCTTCGAACCGGGCGACGCCACCTTCGTCTACTTCTCGGACATCGACCTGCAGTGCCACATGCTCTGGCGTCACGACGACCCCAAGTATCCGGACGCCCCGGACCATCCGGCCTTCGATCCCGCTACGGCCCCCGCGCACGCACACGACATCGAAAAATTCTACCGGGATGTCGATGTGGCGCTGGGCAAGATTCGCAAGCGCCTGCCCGCAGACACCCTGCTGATCGTCATGAGCGACCACGGCTTCCAACCCTACACCCGCAAGCTTCACCTGAACGCATGGTTGCGAGACGCTGGCTACCTGGCGATGAAGGACGGAAAGAAGTCCGGACACATCCTCACGGGCGATGTCGACTGGTCGAAGACCCGGGCTTATGGGGTGGGATTCAACGGTCTGTATCTGAATCTCGCGGGCCGCGAATCCGAGGGAATTGTTTCGGAGGCCGACGCCGACGCGCTGATGGCGGAGCTTTCCACCAGGCTCGAAACGTTCAAGGATCCCAAGGATGGGAAGACCGTCGTGCTGGAGATGTTTCGGGGCACAGAAGTCTATACGGGGCCGCGCACTCCGGAAGGTCCCGATCTCGTGGTCGGATACAACAAGGGATACGGTTGCTCGGACGAATCGACACTGGGTGAGATCACCGAAGAGATCATCGAGGACAACACTTCGCGCTGGTCGGGAAACCACCTGATGTCGCCCGACGTCGTGCCCGGAGTGCTGCTGACGAACCGCAAGCTATCGAGTAGCGGCCACGACCTCACGGACGTGACTGCCACGGTGCTTTCGCACTATGGAATCCAACCTCTCGCCGGCATGACGGGCGAATCCATCTTTTAGGAAACGAGGAGGCCAGCCATGCTGGGAGGCAAGACCGCCAAAGTGAAGATCGATCGGGACCTTTTCGATCGACTGCGCAAGGTTGCCGACGTCGCGGGGTACGCGACGACGGAAGAGTTCGTCGCCCACGTGCTCGAAAAGGAAATGCTCCACTTCGAGGACGCCGGATCGGACGACGACATTCGAGACAAGCTGAAGGGCCTCGGCTACATCTCGTAGGGAAACAACGGTTCGAGTGGATAAGAAAACGACCTGATGCAGACGTACAACAACATCGCGAGTGCAATCTTCGATTTCCTGCTGGCGCCGTTCGGGCACGAAATCGCGCTCTTCGATCTGATCGTCTGGCCCGTTCTCATGGGAATCGGCGCACTCCAG
The DNA here is from genome assembly GCA_019313605.1 of Deltaproteobacteria bacterium. Classification (GTDB taxonomy): domain Bacteria; phylum Myxococcota_A; class UBA9160; order UBA9160; family SMWR01; genus JACZVU01. The sequence goes on along the minus strand of JAFDAW010000242.1, from coordinate 2,692 downwards.
GTCTACAAGTACACCTCGAATCAGGGCGCGATCGCGCGCGTGAAGCGACAGATCAGCATGCACCTGCTCGAGATCCGGCTGTTCCGCGACGATATCGCCCAGGTGCTGGTGTCGACGCTCAAGATCATCGCGAAGAACGTGATCTACATCGCCCACAACCTCACGCCGATGGCGGTCATGCTCATCCCGATGGTCGCGTTGATGGTTCAACTCGTCGCCCACTACGCGTACGAGTCCGCACAGCCCGGATCGGTCGAACTGCTCCATCTGAAACTCGACCCGAACGCAGCGGCTTCGGCGCTCGATGTGTCTCTCGAAGTACCCGACGGAACGAGCCTCGACGCACCGGCCGTGCGAACCGCCGACGGCCAGGTGTTCTGGCGCGTGAAGGCCGACCGGCCGGGTGACTACGTTTTCAAGGTCACGGTTGGTGACGAGGTTTACGAAAAGGGCTGGGCGGTCGGTGGCGCTGCGCGCAAGATTCCGGTCAAGCGACTCCGCAGCTGGGAAGCCGTGCTCTACCCGGGTGAAGCCGCGATACCGAGCGGCGCCCCGGTAGTCTCGTTGGAACTCGACATGCACACGCGCCCACTCGATTTCGTATGGGATGGCGAACTCGGAATCTTGATGTGGGCAATGGTGCTATCGCTCGTCGCGGGCGTCGCCCTCAAGGATTTCTTCGGCGTAACCCTCTAGAGGAGCGATCGGATCAATCCATGCTCGGATTTCTCAAACGCACATTTCGAAAACAGCAGGGCGAACCGATCGTCGTCGTCAGCGGCTTGCCCCGCTCGGGGACGTCGATGTTGATGAAGATGCTCGACGCGGGCGGCATGGAGATCATGACCGATAGCGAGCGCACCGCTGACATCGATAATCCCAAGGGCTACTTCGAGTACGAGCGCGTCAAGGATCTCGAGAAGGAAAGCGACAAGAGCTACGTCCGAGAGGGGCGCGGCAAGGTTCTCAAGGTGATCTCTTTCTTGATCAAGGATCTCCCAGACGACAACGACTACCGGGTCATCTTCATGCGGCGCAACCTCGACGAGGTGTTGGCCAGCCAGAACAAGATGATCCAGCGCCTCGGAACGGAGGACTCGACCGCTGCGGAAGAAGCGATGAAAGAGGCCTACCGAAACGACATCGTGCGCACGCGACTGCTGTGCAAGAATCGCCCGAACTTCGAGCTGGTCGAGATCAATTACAAGAACACGGTCGAGGATCCCGTTGCGACCGCGCACAGTGTCAACGCCTTCGTGGGTGGCCACCTCGACGAGACCGCGATGCGAGAAGCGGTCGACAGCAGCCTCTACCGCAACCGCAGCAAGAGCTGAGCGACCCGGCGGCTCCCGACACTGGTTGACGCGAGCTTGCCCCCCTTCTAGGCTTTCTGGATCGGGTTCGAAAAACACCGGGCGATTTCCGGCGCTTGCAAGCCTCTCGGACCTCCTTAGGGATCCGCACCCGACCTGCTAAGCGCCAAGACAAGAGACTGAATATGAGTGATGGACCCCGCCACGACGACAAGGCGGCCGGCGCGCGAACACGCAGCGCTGGCAACTCGACCCGCTCCGTCCACAGCGGCGAGCGCGACCACCAGGCGACGAATGCGGTCACGACGCCGATCTATCAGACATCGACCTACTGGTTCGAAAAGTCTGCGCAGCTGCAAGCGCTCCAGGAAGGGCGCGACCAGCGCGACGAATACGGCCGCTATAGCAATCCCACCTGGCGCGCGGTCGAGCGCAAACTCTGCGACCTCGAAGGCGCCGAAGAGGCCGTGCTCTTCTCGAGCGGAATGTGTGCCGCCACGACGCTCTTCTTGGCGCTGCTGCCGAAGGGCGGACACCTCGTGGTGACGAGCGACTGTTATCGGCGCACGCACCAATTCATCCAAAACTACCTCACCAAACTCGACGTCGAGGCGACGGTAATCGAACCCGCGGATACCGACGCACTTGCGAACGCGTTGCGCGACGACACCACGCTGTTCTTCACCGAATCTCCGACCAATCCCTACATGCGCGTGATCGACCTCCCAAAGGCGGCCGAGATCGCGCACGCGCGCGGCGCAAAAGTCGTGATCGATGCGACGTTTGCAACGCCGCTCGGCCACCGGCCGCTCGATCACGGGGCGGACTTCGTCGTCCACAGTGCGACCAAGTATCTCGGCGGCCACAACGACCTGTTGGCAGGTGTCGTGCTCGGATCTTCTGAGGACATCAAGCCGGTTCGCGAGGCGGCGGGTGTATTGGGCGGCGTACTCGACGCGCACTCTGCCTACCTGCTGCTGCGCGGACTCAAGACCCTCTCGCTGCGGATGGAAAAACACAACACCAACGCGCTCGAGGTCGCGCGTTGGCTCGAGCGCCACAACGCGGTGCGGAGCGTCTGGTATCCAGGACTCGAGAGCCATCCCGACCACGCGACCGCGAGCCGGTTGATGCAGGGTTTCGGTGGCGTGGTGACGTTCGACGTCGAAGCCGACTTCGAGGGGACCTGTCGTTTCGTCGACGCGTGCAAGATCCCCTACATCGCCGCGAGCCTGGGTGGCGTCGAAAGCCTGATCGAAATGCCCGCGCTGATTTCCTACTGGGATCTCAAACCCGAGCAACGCCGCGAACTCGGAGTCCCGGATTCGCTCGTGCGGCTTTCGTGCGGCATCGAAGACGCCGACGACCTGATCGCAGAT
>JAFDAW010000241.1 GCA_019313605.1 Deltaproteobacteria bacterium | reverse complement strand
AGTCGCAGACTTCCCCAGCTAGGAGCGCGACCCCGGAAGGGGGTCGCGGGACGCCGCAAAGGGAAGTCGCAGACTTCCCCAGCTAGGAGCGCGATGTCGTCGAAGGCTCCGCTCGACCCCAGGATCGGAACCCCCGAACAGTTTCGCTGGCTGCTTGGGATCGTCAAAGTGGTTCTCGCGCTCAATCTCTTGGACGCGATCTTCACCTTGTTTTGGATCAACGCGGGACTCGCGCGCGAAGCCAACCCGCTGCTCGCGGAGATCGTCCGAGATCATCCGGTCGGATTTGCGATCGTCAAACTGGGTCTTGTCGCAGGCGGGTCGTTCTTGCTCTGGCGTTATCGGTCACGACCGCTCGCCGTGGTGGGGATCTTCACGGCGTTTCTCGTCTACTACCTGCTGTTGCTCTACCACATCGGCTATCTCAGCCTCGTGATCGGGACACTGCTGTTCCCGTAACTGGCGAATCCTTCGGATTCGCTTTGCGGCGACGAGACCTGTCGGTCTCGTCTGGCTGGCGAATCCTTTGGATTCGCTTTGCGGCGTCACACGATCCCATTCTGGGATCGCGCTTCTGAGATCAGCTTCGTAGCTGGAAGGCGGCGTTCGAAATGATGACGGCGTCGCGCTCTTTCGCGCGACACTCGATTGAGATGGAGCCGTTCTCTCGCCAGTAACGGGTGACGAAGGTCTCTCCCGGAAAACCGGCGCCCGCAAAGCGCGCGCTATAACGCGCCACCTGCGTGACGTCTCCGCCGAGCGCGCTGTCCACGACGGCTTTGCAGGCGATTCCGTAGGAACAGAGTCCGTGAATGATGGGTGTGTCGAAGCCCGCGAGCTTCGCGAAGTTCGGGTCGCAGTGGAGGGGATTCTTGTCGCCGTTCAATCGATAGAGGAGTGCCTGTTGGGGAAGCGTCTTCGACTCGACGATTCCGTCGGGCTCGCGGTCCGGTGCTTCGTTCTGCGCTTTGGGGCCCGAAGGTCCGCCAAACCCGCCCTCGCCACGCAAGAAGAGTGACATCCGATTGGTGAAGAGAGGGGCTCCCTCGGCGTCGACGGTGCTCACCTCGAGAATCAGCAGCGCCGCCTTGCCTTTGTCATAGACTTCGGCGATGCGGGTTTCGCTTACGAGCTTCGCTTCGGGCGGTAGGGGTTGGTGGAGCTCGATCTCCTCTTCCCCGTGCAGCATCAGCGCCAGGTTGAATTCCAACTTCGGCACTTTCAAGAGGTTCGGAATGGTTCCGACATTGGCCACGGTCGAGAAGCTCGGCAGCACCTTCAGGCTCTTCTCGTAGGTGTACTCGAGTTCACCCGGATCGGTCTGGGGAGCGCCTGCTCCCACCCCCAGGTGATACAAAATTGCGTCGTCGCGGCTCCAGCCGCCTTCGCCCTTGGGAAACTTGTAGCGGAGTGCTTCGTCTCGATCGATCGGCATGCGGACCTCCGGCGGCTGAACTCAGCCCGAGGTTAGCCCTCTCGAGGGATTGCAGTTGGCGTGAGGCGCTGATTCCTACGGGTCTGAAATAGCGCCCTGGGCGACGAGATCGAGAAACGCCTCGGAGATCTGTGGATCGAATTGTGTCCCCGTGCAGCTACGAATCTCCTCGATAGCCGCCTCGAAAGGCATTGCAGCCTTGTAGCTCGAGTTGCTGGTCATCGCATCGAACGCATCGCATAGCGTGATGATTCGCGCTTCGAGTGAGATTTCCTCTCCAGCGAGCCCTTGGGGGTAGCCGGTCCCGTCGTACCGCTCGTGATGGCAGTGGACGATCGGAGCGACATCTTCCCAGAGGCGAATCCGCGCGAGCATCCGGTAGCCGATCTCGGCGTGCTTTTGGCACACCTTGTCACCTTTGTGAATGGACTTGTCGAACTTGAGCATCCCGATGTCGTGGAGCAGGGATGCAAAGTGGAGGTTTTGCAGCCGGCTGTCATCGAGGTTCAGGGCTCTGCCGACGCGGTTCGCAGTCTGGGCGACTCTGGTGCCGTGACCATTGTTGTAGTCGAGGTGGACGTCGAGTGCAGTAACCAGGATCTCTGTCATGTGGGAGAAGAAATTGCGCTGTGAGTCGCGGAGGTCGGCATTGCGCATTGCCACCGAAGTCAATCCCGCGAGCGTGGTGAGGGCGTCCATCTTGCTGCCTTCAAATTCGTTCGCCGATCTCGCGTGAATCACCGCGAGCACGCCGAGCCAGCTCGACTCGCCCGCCAGTGGCAAGACCACGAGACCTCCCCGATTGCCGCTGCCGTTCTTGATCGCGGGTCTGCCGCTGTTCATCGCGAGTTCCGCGAGTTCTGTTATGCGGTCACCGATCGATTTGAAGAGTTTTTCGATATCGGTTCCCGCGGACTCGAAGAGTTCCGGCGGTTCTTCCGGATCCTTGCCGCGAACCAACAGGTAGGCGGCCTGCGCGCCCGTGAGTTCCACCGCACAGGCCACCGAGGTGGCCGCGATGTCGCTGGCGTATTCGGAAGCCGTCAAGGTCGTGGAAGCACCCAAGAGCGCCGACAGGCGGCGGTTGTCGCGGTCGATGCGCGCCAGGGTCGAATGGGTCGTCTTGCGCAGGACCAGAAATGAGAGCAGTGACAAGACCGCAATCGAACTGACGAGCGCGATCATCCCGATGATCTGCCCCTTCTCGGAGATTGTCGGTATCACGTAGCGGTCTACGACGAATCCCAGAGCGAGCAGGGGAACCACGGCGCCCAGGAAGTACGCGGTGAACGTCGTTCGATCGAGCCTCTGAGAGAAGATCGAATTTCGGTGATGCCCAGATTCTTCCACTAATTCACTCCCGTACACGGCCTGGATGCCGCCTCGCTCATCCTCCATCGTCCGGCCGACAACCCCGCTAAAGTGGTCCCTGCGGACAATTCGAGCCGAGCGGAGCGTCGATCGGCCGCGTGAGTCGAGCGCGGCAAGGCAATGGGCGCTACTTGAAGTAGAGGGGGCATTTCGCCCCGATCAGTCGAGGAATTTCAGTGCCCGAGCTTCCCGAAGTCGAGGTGACGCGGCGGCGAATCGAGCCGCTGCTGGTCGGCCGGCGCATTCGCAAGGTCCACACCACCGAGCCGAGTTACCTCTTCATCACCCCTCCAAACCAGCTGCGCCGCTCGCTCTCCGGGCGGACCGTCGGAGCGCTCGCCCGCCGTGGCAAGTACCTGATTGCAGTACTCGATGACGGCAGCCGTTTCGTCGTCCATCGCGGCATGACGGGGCAACTCTTTTCGGAATCCGCGGTCAGTCCGCGACTGATGTCGAGCACGGCGCGCTCCGCACTGTCACCCGAAGCGCAGCAGCGCTTTCGGCCCGACGCCCACACCCACCTGCGCATCTGTTTCGAAGACGCCGGGCCGGAGGTCTTGCTTCGGGATGTTCGGAAATTCGGCAAGCTGATGTGGCTCCGCGCGGGCGAAGAGCACCCCCGGCTCGACCGACTCGGGATCGACGCGCTCGAAATTGGCGGAGAAGTTCTGTTTGCGGCGGGGCGCAAACGCAAGACCGCGATCAAGAATCTGCTGCTCGACCAGAGTGTGCTCGCAGGAATGGGCAATATCTACGCCGACGAGGCACTCTTCCTGACGGGCGTTCGACCCACTCGCGCGGCGGGCCGTGTGACCCGCCGCGAGTGCGATCGCCTGGCCCAGACGATTCGCCAGGTGCTGGGGCGTTCGATCGAGACGGGCGGCGCGAGCATTCGCGACTATGTGACACCGGACGGAAGTGATGGCGGCTATCAATTCGAACGTTGGGTCTATGCGCGCAAGGGTGAGCCCTGCGGACAATGCGGTGAGACGATCCGCCGCATCGTTCTCGGTCAGCGCGGCACTCACTACTGCCCGTCCTGTCAGAAATAGCGATGCTCAATCTTACTGAGCTGCGTCGCGCGACAACCTTGCTCGATGATCAGATTTCGAGCCACCGGATTCAGGCCATTCTGCAACCGGATGCTACGAGCATCGTGCTGACCACCTATGGCGGCAAAGAGGCGGGGCGCTGTCACTACCGCTTGTCGTGTCGGCCGCGCTGTGCGCGGATTTCGGGGTTGGAAGCGCCGCCCCAGTCGATGCCGCAACCGACCGCATTCGTACAGTATCTGCGCTCCCATGTGGGCAGCGCGCGGATCGGAGGCGTTCGCCTGATCGCCGACGATCGGCAGCTCGCGATTCGATTGCGCGCCGACGAGGGAGACTTCGATCTGCTCCTCGCGATCCTCGGCGCCCGCAGCAACATCTACCTGCTCAGCGCCGATGGATCGGTCGTCGCGTCCCTGCGACCGCTGAGCGAGACCCGGCCGGAGCTGAAAATCGGGGATCCGTGGCGCTCGCCGGAGTCCAGGCCCCCCAGAGATGATGAAGACCGTTTCGAAGCGGCACCCGATGATCGATTCCTGTTCGAGATCGAGGCGGTGTACGCAGAGGTCGAGCGCGCCGGGGAGGTCGACGACCTGCACCGGCGCATCGAGCGCGCGTTGCGGAAAGAAGCGAAGTCGCTGGATCGAAAACTCGCAAAGCTGGAAGAAAGCCTCGAAGAAGCGC
>JAFDAW010000240.1 GCA_019313605.1 Deltaproteobacteria bacterium | reverse complement strand
GAGATCGAATCGATTACGGAAGCCGACGACACGGTGTTCCTGTTCGGTACAGAACCCGAGGTTCTCTTTTACGCACGGCGCGCTTCAGCGACGCGCTACATCCACCTATTTCCGCTTTTCGGCCCGTTCCCGGATGCCCGCGAACGCCAACAGGGTGTGATCGCCGAAGTCGCGAGTGCTCGGCCGTTGGTCATGGTCTGGTTGCCAAACATGATGTTCTTTAAAGAGGGCGCGCCGCAGTTGCTCACGAACTGGTTCCGGCGTTATTCGGCACGGGGATACCGAATCCATGCATTCCGTGTCGGCAAAGAAGGCGGTGGTATGGAGTTGGTGCGCGTGCCCAGGGGTGCGGATCCCGACGCTGTGCTCCAAGGCAGAAAACCCACCGCGACAATCTTCATTCGCAACGGCGGTCGCTAAACGGCGGAGTGGATTCGCGCGATCAGGCTGTTTGACCCGCCGTTCGCGCCACTTACCGACACTCGCGGATGCAGTCGTGGGCCGCATCCTGGCAACCCTCGTCGCATTCCACCGGATTCGCGTGTGTGTCGCAGATTTCGACGCACTGCTCTTTGGCCTGCTTGCAGGCGTCGACGCAGGAATCTCGGTCGTCACCCTGTGCCCAGGCCACAGCGCCCGTGACTACCATCAGGCTCGACACCCCAATTGCGGTCATCAGTTTCAATTGATTCATGCCCGAGCTCCTTCTGTTGCGACAGTGCTGATCGACGTGGTGATTTTCAGCCGCGCTCACACGTTGAAAATCAGCGAGCAGCAGGTAAGAGCGCCCTCAGCCTTGGCCAACTCTGAAGACGCGACCGAATGATTGTGGATGCCGGCGCTATCGAGTCGTTCAGCGGTCCGCGGGTAGGTGGCCGAGAAGACGACACACTCTCCCACGCGAAGCGCATTGGCTGCAAATGGCTCGCTGGGATCGACGGCGATCGTCTGGTAGTCGTTGAAATCCTCGTTGATCCAATCCCGGTTCACGAGAAGCGTATCGTCCGAAACTGCGGTGGCGGCACTCTTGAGGTGGAGTACTCCGTGCACCTTGGTGGATCGAACCGTGTAACCGTGGGGAGCAACCAGGCGCTCGAATTGCTCGACTCCGGCCCGGTTGGTGCGAGACGACAATCCGATCCAGATCGTTTTGCCGACGCACAAGACATCTCCGCCATCGAGCAACGCAGGTGCCGTCAACTCGGCAAGTGACCGATAGGGCGCGAGCGCCTCTGCGATGGAGGTCACTTCAGCGCGGCGGGATTCTGCACCGGGTCGCGTGAGAACGGCGAGTTCGTCCAGCACGACCGCCGTATCTTCGACGAAGACCGAGTCGGGCAAGTCGGGCTCGGCTGGAAGGTGGATGACTTCGCAACCGAGTTCGGTCAGGAGCTGGCGATACTCGGCGTGCTGGGATCGTGCGAGTTCGACGTCGATCGCAACGGGGTCGATATGGGTCAGCTCGCACTGGCCAATGGCGGGACTGACTTCTCGTGTGATTGCGTGGATCATGCTGGCACCCGGCTCCTCGTGTATTCAGAACTTCGATCGCAGATTTTCAGACGTCCTCTGGGTTGGCAACGATCCAGGCCTCGATGGATTCTTCGAGCATGGGGAGTGTAACGCTGCCGTTTTCGAGCACTCGATCGTGAAAGGCACGGAGATCGAATCGCTCACCGAGTTCCTCCTCGGCGAGGTCCCTCAGCCGCCTGATTTCGAGCATTCCGAGCATGTAGGCGGTGGCTTGTCCGGGCCAGGCGATGTAGCGATCGATCTCTGATTCGATGTCGCCTGGAACCCAGGCGGTGTTTGCAAGCATGTAGTCGACGGCCTGCTCGCGCGTCCAGCCCATCGTGTGCATCCCGCTGTCGACGACGAGCCGCGCTGCGCGCGCGGCCTGATCGGAGAGCATCCCGATCCGATCCAGCGGCCCTGCGTAAAGCCCGAGTTCGTCCGCGAGCCGCTCGGAATAGAGCCCCCATCCCTCGCCGTAACCCGAGTTGTAGAGATATCGCGCGATCGGATGAACCCGGTCGCCGAGTTCGAGCGCGATGGCTCCCTGCAGATGATGTCCCGGATAGGTTTCGTGATACAGGACGGAAAGTTGGCCCGCGATGGAACGTCCCTCCGGGTTGACGACCGCGATGTAATAGATTCCGGGCCGGGTGCCGTCCTCGGACGAGGCATGGTACTCGCCCGTACCGCTGCCCTCGCGGTACGCGGGGTAGGGCTTGATTTCGACGTCCGCTTTGGGGAGCCGGCCAAATGCGTCGGACATCCGCTCTCGGGCGGCGCCCAATGCTGCGAGCGAATAGTCGAGTATGGCCTGGCGGGTCCTGAAGGTGAACTTCGGATCTGTATTGAGCCGGGCCATCAGCGATTCGATGGTCTCATCCAGAAAATGTGCGTCGATGATCTCCGACATCTCGGCGCGGATGACCGCGATTTGTTCGACACCGAGTGTGTGAATTTCAGCTGCGGTCGGCGCGATGGTCGCGAAGTACCGCACCGCGGCTGGGTAGCACTGCTCACCATTGGGGTTGCCGCCGACCGCGATGCTCTCGCGCGCCTGGTCGAGGTAGGTGTCTTCGATGAAAGCCGCGTACCGCTGCACGGCCGGGACCACTTCTCGATCGAAGACTTCTTTCAACCGCGCGGCAAAAGCCGGATCTTCCGCGCGAACCCCTGGGCTCAACAGCGGGCTGCCTTCGGCCAGTAGCGCGCGGCTCTCTTCGATGACGGCCGGTACGTTCAGCCGCGGAGCGCTGTATCCAGCTTCGAGGCCCTCGCGCAAATTGCGGATCTCGGTATCGACATACACCGCGAGGGCGGACAGGCGATCGATCGCCTGTTGCTGGAGTTCGGGTGTGTCCACTGGCTGGATTTCAAAAATTGATGGCAGCGCGGTGTGCCAACCCGTCGCACTGCTGACCGACCACAACTCGGTGCGACAAACGCGACTGTCGATCGAGGCGGCGAGTGTTTCGCGCAGAATTCCGTAAGTCACCCAGTCGCGACTTCCGATCTCGGCGGGCGTCCCGATCTGGTCCAACTCCGAGAGCCATGCATCTTCCCGCTGTTGCCAGGCGGCCAGCGATTCGAGGGAGTTGTCGGGCAGGCGGTCGTGGCGCGCGCCCGGAATGCTGTAGTAGGTGCCGATATCGGGGCGGCGCTGCAGCAGGGCCGCCAGGTACTCATCGGCGATTGCTTCAATGTTTCGCGAGTGATTTCCGAGTTCGCCACAGCTCGCGATTGCGAGCACGAAGGTTGCAGCCGTGAGCATTCTTGCGAATTTTGCAATCACAGGTCGCCATCCCACTCTTGAAGTCGATCATGCGTCAACTGAAGCCGCGATCGCGAGGTGCAGCCAGCTGGCCAAGTCGCACGTGGATCATAAAGAGTGGGCACCGCCATTCCAAGTGGAAAAGCGGCATCCGATTTGGCCCCATCACTCTCAGCTGGCCGCGGCGGCTGGCCGAGCACCGATCAGTGCCGAGACCGCCTGCTCGATGCCGTCCACGGTCAGTTCGAACATCGGAAAGACGCTCCGGATCACGTTGGCGGTCTGGCTGCGCTGCCAGTAGGGCGGGGGCTCTGGGTTGATCCAGGCGACCCGCTGGAAGTGTTCTTCGATGCGGCGCAGCCAATCGATGCCGCGCGTGTGGGATTCGAGGCGCGGGTTGATGTTTCCGCGCAGGCCCATCAGTTCGTAGGGGTGCATCGCTGCATCGCCGACGATCACGACCTTCCAGCGCTCGTCGTAGTGTCGCATCAGATCGCCGGTTGGGATGGCGCTGTCCTGGAGCAACCAGGCGTCTTCGTAGATCTCTTCGTAGACGCAATTGTGGAAGTAATAGGGCTTGAATTCTCGCAGACCGTGTTCTTCGTGCAGCGCGGTCAGCAGGCGGCTCACGGGCCAGAAATGCGGGTCCATCGTTCCGCCGACGTCCATCAACAAGAGCAGACGGACGTTGTTGCGGTGCTCGGGCCGAAACACCAGCTCGATCTCGCCGCCGTTCCGGCAGGTCTCCGAGATCGTTTCATCGAGATCGAGTTCGGTCGCGGGGCCGCTGCGGGTGAGTCGGCGCAAGCGCTTGAGGGCGACCTTGGTCTGGCGCAGATCGAGCGTGACATCCGTGCGGTAGTTTCGGTAGCGGCGATCTTCGGCGATCTTCATCGCCGAGCGGCTTTGCGATTTGCCTCCAACGCGTATGCCCGTGGGATGCTCTCCGCCATGGCCAAAGGGTGAGCGGCCGCCCGTCCCGATCCACTTGCCGCCGCCGTCGTGGCGCTCGGTCTGTTCTTCGAGGATTTCGAGATAGCGGCGCATCAACTCGTCGCTCGTGAGCATCTCGAGGGCCGCGCGCTCCTCTTCGGTGAGTTCCTTGAAATTGATCGGGTTCTCGAGCCACTGCATGAGCTCGTCGCTGACGGAGAACTCGCCCTCCACTCCGTGGAAGACCTTCGCAAAGACGCGATCGAAGCTGTCGAAGTAGGTCTCGCTCTTGACCAGGCAGGCGCGCGACAGATTGTAGAACGA
>JAFDAW010000027.1 GCA_019313605.1 Deltaproteobacteria bacterium | reverse complement strand
CACGGTTGCCGCAGCGTTGCCTATACGTACAACGATCCCGTGATCTTTCTGGAATACGCGGTCGATGTCGCACAGGCGTGCCGCGAACTGGGCTTGAAGTCGGTCGCGGTGACCGCGGGTTACATCTGCGACGAGCCGCGTCGCGAGTTCTTTGGATCGATGGATGCGGCGAACATTGATCTCAAGGCGTTCACCGACGACTTCTACCAGAAGGTGTGCGGGGGGCGACTCGATCCCGTTCTCGAGACGCTGCGTTACCTGAAACACGAGACCGAGGTCTGGTTCGAGATCACGACGCTGCTCATCCCCGGTGAAAACGACTCCGAGGCGGAAATCGACGCGGCGAGCCGTTGGATCGCCGAGAACCTCGGGCCCGACGTCCCGTGGCATTTCACGGCGTTTCACCCCGACTACCGGATGCTCGACCGGGACCACACGCCCGTCGATGTTCTGCGGCGATCGCGCGAGATCGCTCGAAGTTACGGCATCCGGTACGTCTACACGGGAAACGTTCGCGATCGGTCCGGCGGCAGCACGCTCTGCCACGAATGCGGCGAGTGCCTGATCGGGCGGGACGGTTACACGCTCACCCATTGGGGTCTCAGCGCGGACGGCCTCTGCTCGGTCTGTAGGGTGCCGTGTTCGGGTGTCTTCGAATCGACCCCGGGCGATTGGGGTTCGCGCCGGCTCCCCGTACGCCTGCGAGCGGGTCACTAGAGGGTTCGCGCGAACGATTCTCGCCCGCCGCACGTCTAACGTCGCTCGCCGCACGTCTAATCTCGCTTGTCGCACGTCCAACCTACGGCGTCGATGTCGAGATGCCCTATCTTTACACCTTGGGAGAGGGGAGGAATCGTGCAAGATCGAAACGCGAAATTTTCCATTGGCAACGTCGTTCGTCACCGGCTCTACCCGTTCCGGGGAGTGGTCTTCGACGTCGATCCCGAGTTCGCGAACTCCGAAGAATGGTGGCTCTCGATTCCCGAGGAGGTTCGACCCCTAAAGGACCAGCCCTACTACCATCTGCTGGCTGAGAACGAAGAGACGACCTACGAAGCCTACGTTTCGGAGCAGAATCTGCTCACTGATGAATCCGGATTGCCGTGTCGCCACCCACTGTTGGACGAGTACTTCGAATCGCACGACGGGCGATACGTGCCGCGGAGCCATACCGCGAACTGAGAACCGCCGCGAGTCGCTCTCGAGGACCCACGCGATGAGTCAAGGCGACGACGGCCGACGGATCTGCCCCGAACCGCCGCGGCGGTGCCCAGCAGACGGTGAGCGGCTCGACGGCTGGGGGTTTGCGGATAGCGGTTTTAGGGTCCGCGCCAATGGTGCCGTCGAGCTGGAAGGCGGTCGCTACGACCTGGCCGGTACCGAGTTGCCGGATCTGCTGCCCTGGGTGAGTCGAACGATCGGCGTTGCGCTCGATCCGCGCGAAACCAATCCCTCGCAATACCCGCCCGCAATTCCGGAACCCCGCGAGAATCCCGACTTCCTCGGCGAAGTGCGGAAGTTCCTGTCCGACGACGCGATCTGCGACGACCCGGAAAGCCGGCTGCGGCACGGTCACGGACATACCCAGCAGGAGATCTACGCGATCAACCACGCGCAGCTAGCGCGGATCCCGGATCTCGTCGTCTACCCGAACGGGGTCGAGCAGGTCGAGGCGTTGGTCGCTGCGGCGCTCCAGCACGGTGCTTGCCTGATCCCCTACGGCGGAGGCACCAACGTCACGCAGGCGCTCATGTGCCCCGCAGATGAGGAGCGCGTCATCGCCTCCGTCGACCTCTCTCGGATGAATCGCATTCGCTGGATCGATCCCGAGAACCGGATGGCGTGCATCGAGGCTGGGGCCGTCGGTCGAGAGGTCGTCGACAGCCTCGCGCAGCACGGCTTCACGATGGGCCACGAACCCGACAGCATCGAGTTTTCGACCCTCGGCGGTTGGATCGCGACCCATGCGAGTGGGATGAAGAAGAACCGCTACGGAAACATCGAAGACCTGGTGCTTGATATTTCTGCAGTCACCGCGGCGGGCGTTCTGGAGCGATCGGGAGTCTCGCCTCGCGAGTCGGTCGGCGTCGATCTTCGCCACTGCCTCTATGGTTCCGAGGGGAACCTGGGAATCATCACCCACGCAACCGTAAAACTCTTTCCGCTTCCCGAGGTTCAGCGCTACCAAAGCGTCGTCTTCCGCAACTTCGAGGCGGGATTCGCCTTCCTGTACGAGCTGAAGCAGCAGGCCACTCCACCAGCGAGTGTGAGGCTGACCGACAACCTTCAGTTTCAGTTCAGCCGAGCCCTCAAGCCCGCCTCGGTCGGCCTGAAGCGATTGAAGGGGAAGCTCGAAAAATTCTATGTGACGCGTATCAAAGGGCTGGATCCCGACGAGATGGTGGCCTGCACGCTCCTGTTCGAAGGCAGCCGGGAGGAAGTTGCCGCGCAGGAGTCGGCGCTGTTTCGGATCGCCCGCAAACACGGCGGATTCAAGGCGGGCGCCGAAAACGGAAAGCGCGGCTACGAGCTGACCTTCGCGATCGCCTACATCCGGGACTTCATGATCGATTACTATCTGCTCGCGGAATCCTTCGAGACTTCCGTCTCCTGGAGCCAGGCGCTGTCGCTTTGCGAGAACGTGAAGCGTAAAATTCACGAAGAGCACGCGGCGCGCGGCTTGCCCGGAGTGCCGTTCATCAGTTGCCGTGTCACGCAGCTCTACGACACCGGAGTTTGTATCTACTTCTACTTCGCTTATTACTATAAGGGTGTCGATCGCCCGAGCGAGGTTTTTGCAGAGATCGAGCACGCCGCGCGCGACGAGGTGCTGCGCAGCGGGGGGTCGCTATCCCATCATCACGGCATCGGAAAGCTGCGCGAGGGATTCCTCCCGGAGATCATGTCGGCCCCTATGTTGGAGTGGAGTCGGCACATCAAGCGAGCGGTTGATCCGCAAAATGTCTTCGGTTCCGCGAATTGCGGTGTGGACGGCGGCAAGCTGCCTCGCTGAGAGAGGCTTGCGAAATTTATCTAGCCGTTGCACGCGCGGCGTGGATCTATAGGGTAGGGGCAATGGGCGCAGGTCGACTAATTGCGATTTCCGCGGGCGTGCTTTGGTGTATTGCGTGCTCCGCGCTCACGGGATGTCAGCGAGAATCGGAAGCGCCGCAAGCGCCGGCCAGCGCGCCGGAGTCCGCCGATGACGTCGCGCTGAACGTCGTGCTGATTACCTTGGACACGACCCGCGCAGATGCGCTCGGCAGCTACGGGCAGCGACGGCGCATCACCCCCAATCTCGATCGGCTCGCCGCGGAGGGAACGCAATTCCAGCAGTGCGTGAGTTCCGCTCCGAGTACCTTGCCCTCGCACTCGACACTTTTTACCGGTAGGCACCCGTTCGTCCACGGTGTGCGGTCGAATGCCGGCTACGTGCTCTCCGATGAAAACACCACGCTCGCCGAAGCCTTGAGCGCTCACGGCTACAAGACTTCTGCGGAGATCGCCGCTCCCGTCATCGGCGGGCACACCCAACTGGGTCAGGGCTTCGATCGTTTTCACGATCTCGATTTCCCGGACATCCAGCGCAAGACGATTGTCGTACGAGACGGCGAGGAGCAGCGATCGGTCGAGGTCGATGAGCGCGAGGCGGACGACATCACCAATTTCGGACTTCGGTTCATCAAAGAGAATCGGAGCGAGAAATTCTTCCTGTGGCTTCACTATTTCGACGCCCACCAGCCCTATTCACCGCCCGGGCGATTTTACGAGACGAGTTCCGAGAGCGCCTACCACGGCGAAATCCAATACATCGACGAGCAGATCAACCGGGTCCTGGCGCAGATCGAAGGCCTGGGTCTTCGGGAGCGAACCCTCGTGGTGGTCGTGGCCGATCACGGCGAAGCCATGGGCGAGCACGACGAAAAGACCCATATGTACTTCGTTTACGACGGCACGATCCGCGTGCCACTGCTGTTTTGGGGCGCAACAGTGCCGAAGGGTCTGAAGATCGAATCCCTGGTTCGCACGGTGGATATCGCCCCGACGATTCTCGACATGCTGAACCTGCCCCCGCTCGAGGGTATTCAGGGCACCTCGCTGCTTCCCCTGATGCGCGGGGAAGCGCTCGACCTCGAACTCGTGGGCTACGGCGAATCGATCGAACCGCACATCATCTTTGGCACGTCGGTGCTTCGGTTCGTTCGCAAGGGCCAGTGGAAATACATCCACAAGGTCGAGCCGGAACTCTTCGATCTGACGGCTGATCCCGGCGAATTGAAGAACCTGTCGAGCGTCCACCCCGAAATCGTCGAGCGACTGCGGGCGGAATTGTCGCGCCTGGTCGAAGAGGCCCCCGAGAAGGTTTCCGGTGCGCGCTCGGCAATCGATCCGGCGACCGCCGCACAGCTCGAGGCGTTGGGATACATGGCCGCAGCGCCGACCCAGGCCCTCGGTGATGAGATGGAGCTGCTCGAAGTTTCGGGTGTCGACCCCGCTGCGCTAACCCACGACATGGATCTGGTTTCCGCCGCATCGGGTCTCAAGCTGACTCATCGTTACGAGGAATCCGCAGAGAAGTTTCGAGCGGCGATCGCGCGAAACCCCGACAGCGTTCCACTTTTGATGAAGTTGGATCACGTGCTCAAGCAACTGGATGAAGACGATGAGCGTTTCGAAATCCTGACGAGGGTGATCGAGCTCGCGCCCGAGACGGCTCCCGCCTACGCCAATCTCGCGCATGTCATGTTCAGGCGGGGCGACCCCGCGGAGGCCGAGCGGCTCCTCTCTGCTTCGCTGAGCATCGATCCGTGCACGGCGAGCCCGAGAGCGACGCTCGCCTACCTCGCCGCGCAGCGAAACGACCGCGGCCGGCAACTGCAATTGCTCAAGGAGGGCATCGATCAGTGCCCCCGCGAAGACGGCATCCTCAACAACTACGCGTACGCGCTCGCAACCCATCCCGATGAGAAGGATCGAGATGGTGAGGAGGCGCTGCGGATCGCCAGGCAGATCAGCGAGGGAGGGAAGGGTGAGCGCCCCGACTTCCTCGACACCCTCGCCTGCGCGTATGCGGAGGTCGGCGATTTCGAAAGCGCGGTCCGGGCCGGAGAGCGGGCGCTCGCAATGCAAGAAGCCACGGGCGATCCCAAGCTGATCGAAGAGTCGAAGGCCCATCTCGAGCAATTCAGGGCCGGACGACCCGTCCGAGAGCCTTGATCGGGCCGTTCGAGAGTGGAGTGTGGCATAATGCCCCATTTATCGTTGCGGATCGTCTCTGTGGGCTTTGCTCGATAGCCGCGATTCCGCAGTTCTGGCTTGAGGATCCGTGAGGGATTGGCTAATTCTCGGCACCGCGGGTGTTCTCACCTCACAGGTGGGGCTTCGTGGAACTGCAGAAAGGGGCAATTTTCCTCAGATTTGCTGGCTTCTCCAAGATGCCCCGACTCCGCTCGGAATTCCTCTTGTCCTCTAGCTACTAGGTAGGGATGGCGATGGCACCCAATCAAAATTGCGCCGCAATCCTCGCGTGGGCCGCGATCGCCTGCTTCGTCGCGGGCGGCAGCGCCTGGGCCGAAGAGAACGAACGTGGTGCGGATCTATTCCGACTTTGCGCGGTCTGCCACGGCGAAGATGCAGGGGGTGAGCAGGCCATCGGCGCTCCGGCGATCGCGGGCATGCCGCAGTGGTACCTGGAAGCCCAGCTGAAACAATTTCGCAACGGAAACCGCGGAACCCACTTCGACGACCTCATGGGCATGCGGATGAGGCCCATGGCGCGGACGCTCACGCACGAGGGGGACGTCGAGGCGGTTTCCGCTCACGTCGCCGCCATGCCGCCCGTCGATCCAGCGCCCACACTGACCGGCGGCGACCTCGAAGCCGGCAAGGCGATCTTTTCCACGATCTGCATCACCTGCCACGGCCCCGAAGCGGCGGGGAACAAGGACCTGATGGGCGCCGCTCCGCTCAACCGTTCGAGCGATTGGTACATGTTCAGACAGGTCAGGAACTTCAAGAGCGGCATCCGAGGGTCCCGACCGGGCGATCAGGGCGGAGCGCTGATGCGCCCCATGATGCTGCAACTGAAGGATGACCAGGACATCAAGAATGTCGTCGCCTACATCATGACACTCGGAAACTAGGGGTCGGGAATATCGCAATGGGTAAGGAATACACCGCGGAAGAGTTGGTTGGTAAGACGTTCCTCATCACGATGGTTGGCGTAGGCCTGTTCATCGCAGCTGTTTTCCTCTTCATCCTCTAGGGACGAACGATGATCGACCAATACGTCGTGGCACTTTCCACCTACGCGAATGACATCGACAACCTCATCTTGTTGATCGGTGTCCTCGTCGGTTTCTGGCTCATCCTCTGTGAGCTGGTCTTCTTCTACTTCATCATTCGCTTCCGCGCGAAGGACGGACGACGCGCCGAGTACATCACCGGCGAGGAGAAGAGCCATAAGCGCTGGATCAGCTACCCGCACATGCTCGTGCTGGTCTGCGACGTCTTCATCGTATTCTTCGCCATCAAGGTGTGGTACGACGTCAAGCAGCAGTTGCCGGAACCCTACGAGACGGTTCGGATCGTCGGCCAGCAGTGGGCGTGGAGCTTCGTGCACCCGGGTGCGGATCACGAACTCGGCACCGCCGACGACATCAAGACGGTCGACGAACTCCACATCGAAGTCGGCAAGGTCTACCACTTCAAACTCGAATCGCGCGACGTGCTTCACAGCTTCTCGGTGCCGGTATTCCGGCTGAAGCAGGACGCCGTTCCGGGCCGTGTGATCACGGGCTGGTTCGAGGCGAATGGAACGGGCACGCACGACATCCAGTGCGCCGAAATCTGCGGCATCGGTCACGCGCTCATGCCCGCCCAGATCTTCATTGAATCGCCCGAGCGGCACGCCGCATGGGTGGCGGAACAGAGCCCGGTCACTCTCGCATCTGCGAACCAACCCTAGCCGGCTGCCGACGAGGAGTACCATGGCTGAGTCCATTCCCGCAGACGCGATGCACGCGCACGACGACCACCACCACACCGAGCAGAGCATCTGGAGCAAGTACGTCTTCTCGACCGATCACAAGATGATCGCCATGCAGTACATGTTCACCGGCATGGCGATGGCGTTGATCGGCGGCTTCATGGCCTACGCGTTCCGGATGCAACTCGCCTTTCCGGGAATCGATGTTCCCGGTTACGGGACGGTGACGGCGTCCGACTACAATGCGCTCGTCACCAACCACGGCACCATCATGATCTTCTGGGTCGCGATGCCGGTGTTGATCGCAGCCTTCGGCAACTACCTCATCCCGCTGATGGTCGGCTGCGACGACATGGTATTTCCGAGGCTCAATCGGCTCTCCTATCAGATCTTTCTGCTCAGCGCGATCGTGCTGATCGCCTCGTTCTTCGTTCCGGGGGGTGGCTTCGGCGGCGCCTGGACCGCGTATCCGCCGCTGTCCGCAAAATCCCAGTACAGCCTCACCGCGCTCGGATCGTCGTTCTGGCTGGTCGCGGTTGCACTCGAGTTTACCGCCTTCCTGTTGGGAGGGATCAACTTCGTCACCACGGCGATGAATGCGCGCGCGCCGGGGATGAAGATCTTCGACATCCCGATCGTGGTCTGGATGATCGTCGTCGCGAGCATCTTGTTCATGTCTTCGGTCGGCCCGCTGATTGCGGGTGCGGTCATGCTCTTCATGGATCAGAACGTCGGCACGGCCTTCTTCGATCCCGACAAGGGAGGCGATCCGATCCTCTGGCAGCACCTCTTCTGGTTCTTCGGCCACCCCGAGGTCTACGTCGTCCTGCTTCCCGCGATGGGGATCACGGCTGAAATCATGTGCGTCTTCGCGCGCAAGAAGATGTTCGCCTACAAGACCTTCCTCTACACGACCTTCGCGACCGGGATCCTCAGCTTCACCGTCTGGGCCCACCACCAGTTCGTCGCGGGCATCGACCCGCGGATGGCGAACATCTTCACGGTCACGACGCTGTTGATCTCGATTCCAATCGCGGAGATGTGCTTCATCTACATCGCGACCCTCTACGGCGGATCGATTCGCCTGACGACCCCAATGCTCTGGGCGCTGGCGTTCGTCGCGGAGTTTCTGATCGGCGGCGTGACGGGGATCTTCCTGGGCGCGAGTGGCGCCGACATCTATTTCCACGACACCTACTTCGTGCTCGCACATTTCCACTACACGTTCTTCCCGATTGCGATCATCGGAACCTTCGCGGGCTTCACCTACTGGTTCCCGAAGATGTTCGGCAAGATGATGAACGACACGCTGGGCAAGATTCACTTCTGGGGCACGATCATCCCCTTCAACTTCATCTTCATCCCGCTCTTCGTGCTCGGCGCTGCCGGCCAACATCGTCGGATCTACAACTACGAGCATTTCCCGGAGTTGGCGGGCGTCGAGATGCAGGACATGCGGGTCTTGGCGACGGTGTCGATGCTCGTCATGCTCGTCTTCCAACTCGTGTTCTTCTACAACTGCTTCATCAGCTGGAAGAAGAAGCAGAAGGATGCCGGGAAGAATCCCTGGAAGGCCAACACGCTCGAGTGGACCACAGACTCGCCGCCGCCCCACGGGAACTGGCCCGAGTTGCCGACCGTCTACCGCGGTCCCTACGAGTACTCGGTACCGGGTCGTGAAGAAGACTATTTCCCGCAGAATGTTCCTGACTGATTCCGCGAAAGGAAAGTGATGAGACCGATCGCAACGACACGAATGGCCGCGGGGATTCCGACGGGCCGCCTGGCCATCTGGTGGGTGGTCGCGTCTGAAATCGTCATCTTTGGTGGACTGCTGGTCTCCTACATCATGCACCGCTTGGCGAAGCCCGAATGGGGCGACCACGCTGCGAACACCAACGTCTGGATTGGCGGCTTCAACACATTCGTGCTGCTGACCTCGAGCCTTTCTGCGGTGTTGGCCCACAAGGCCGCAGTCAACGGTGACGGACCCAAGGCCGCCAAACTGCTCTATGCGACGTGCTTCGGCGCTTGCACCTTCGTGGTCGTCAAGGCCCTCGAGTGGAACATGGAGATCAGCCACGGTTTTACGATCTCGTCGAATACCTTCTGGTCGTTCTATTACACGGCTGCGGGCCTGCACGGACTCCACGTGATCGCGGGCGCGATCATCATGCTGATCATCGCCGAGACCGCCAAGAAAAATCTCGAGCTGCACCGTGTCGAGTTGATCGGGATCTACTGGCACTTCGTCGATATCGTCTGGATCTTTCTCTTTCCCCTGCTCTACATCGCGAAGTAGGAAGAAGGTAAAAGTATGTCGGAACACGCAGAGCACGCGGAGCACGAAGTCAATTACGTCAAGATCTGGGCGATCCTGCTCGTCTTGCTGGTGATCAGCATTCTCGGCCCCTTCGTGGGCATCAAGGTCGTCACGCTGATCACGGCCTTCGGCATCGCGATCGTCAAGGCCTACCTGGTCGCCAAGAATTTCATGCACCTGAACATCGAGCCGCGCTATGCGGTCTACCTGCTCGTGACGATGCTGGTCTTCATGCTGCTCCTCTTTTCCGGGAGCGCGCCCGACATCATGAAGCAGGAGGGCCGAAACTGGGTCAAGCCGGAAATCCACGTGGAGGCCCAGGCTCCCGCGCACCACTGATCCGAGGAGCCCCATGACGTCGCGATCCACCGCGTCACTCCGAGTCATCTCCGATCCGCGCCCGGTACTGCCGAGCGCGGTCCTGGGAATGCTGATCTTCGTGGTCGCGGAGATGATGATGTTCGCAGGGTTGATGAGCGCATACACGATCGTGAGAGCCGGCGCGCTCGGGTGGCCGCCTCCCGGCCAGCCCAGGCTCCCCGTCGAAGCCACCGCGTTCAATACCGCCGTGCTGCTCGCGAGCGCGGCCTTTCTCTTCTTCGCCAACCGCGCCTACACGCGCAACCGCGATCTCGCGAAGCGGCCACTCTTTACCGCGATGGCGCTCGGCGCGTTCTTCGTCGTGTTTCAGGGTTACGAGTGGGTGATGTTGATCCGCCAGGGCCTCACGCTCACTTCCAGCATTCACGGCAGCTTCTTCTTCCTGATCGTCGGGATGCACGGCCTTCACGCGGTCGCCGGATTGACGGTGCTTGGACGGGCGGGCCTCAAGCTCTCGAAGGGATTGCTGGCCCCGAGCACGTTCGCGGCCGCACAGGTCTTCTGGTATTTCGTGGTGGGGTTGTGGCCGGTGCTCTATTTCATGGTGTATCTGTGATTCGGATCAGGTTCGCTCTTGCGCTGGTGGTCTCGACGGCAGTCCTGCTCGCGCCGCAGCTCGCCGCCGCTTGTGCGGTGTGCTTTACGGGACGCGCAGATGAAACGCGCGTCGCGTTCATCGTCACGACGGGGTTTCTGACCGCACTTCCGATCCTGCTGGTCGGAGCGCTGGTCTGGTGGCTATGCCGACGCGCTCGTCAGATCCGTGACGAAAACGAATCAATCTCACCTGCGATCGACTGAGGCCTTCCCGGGCTTTGGCCGTCGGGTGAACCGATTGCGAATCGCCGTACGCTGCGCCTCGTCGATCTCCGGGGGCAGTGATTCGAGCAGTTCGACGGCTGCCTGCACAATCCAGTGCGCCGGGCGCCGCTTGCTGAGAGCGTCCAGCAGTTGGGCTGCGCTTTCGCTCTGGTTCGCAGCGGCGAAGGCCTGCGCACCGACGAGCAGATCCTCTGCGAGCGCGCTGTTGCGAAGAAAATCGCTGGCGATGGCTACCGCCTCAGCGTGTAACACGGGGTCGTCGCTTGCCGCGCGCCACTGGGCGCGCAGCCGTTGAGCGTCCTGGTAGGTGGGATCGAACCATTCGGCGGATGCGAGTTCGGGCTCGAGTTCGCGCAACGCCTGCCATTCGCCTGCAGCCGCCAGGCGCCAGCCTGAAACCACCGCCGATGCCGGTCCCTTCAGGGGCTCCGCCAATTCGAGCCTATCCGGATCGTTTGCTCGAGCGGGGCGTCTCGTCGTCTTGAGAAGCCCAAAGAGTGCCGATTGTGCGGTCGGATTGTGTTTGAGCGCAGCGCGAAAGTGCGCAATCGCTCGACTGGGGGATTCGGTCGTCGTCGCCCAACCCAGATTCGTCTTTCGTTGCATTGGGTTCGGCAGCTTCGTGGCCAACTTCACTGCACGCTCCCATTCACCTCTCGATGCGAGGCGTCGCACGAGATAGGTGGCTTTGAATTTGGCTGCCCTCGAGGGGAGCGGATCGAATGGAGCGAACAACTTGTTGGTAGGCTTGCCGCGAAGCGCCTCGTCGCCGAGTCCCGCCGATCGCGTCGCCAGTTGATTGCGATCATCTGTGTTGATGTCGGCCCCTGCGGAGAAGCGCTGCGCGCCCTCCAGATTCAGGCTCCAACCTGCGATCACATCCTCAGTACGCCGCAGCCCGTAGCGAGAGTAGTCCGCCGGAGTCGCCTCGAGCGCGATCGCTGATGTCGTGATGGGGTCGATTCTCTCGTTGGATGCCGCAAACAGAACGGATCCCACGATGGGTCGGAATACAGCCACTTCCGGAAAGACCTCCAGAAGTGTCGCAACGATGCTCCGCAGTAGCGCTTCGTCGACGAATGAGATTCCGATCCACTGCACGAAAATGCCGCCCGGTTCGAGGTGTTCCGAAACGAGCGAAAAGAATTCTCGGGTGTAGAGGTGGGAGGCGCCCGCCGTCCACGGATGCGATGGCTGGGAGACGATCGTGTCGAACCGAGCGTCTGTGAGCATCAGCGCACCGCGCGCATCGTTGATGACCACTTCTACCCGCGGATCCGATATCGGAGAAGAACCGCGCAGCTCCTCGAGGGCGCGATGTGCGTTGACCACCTCGCGCTCCAGTTCGATGACGTGGATGTTCTCGATCGAGGAAGGCGCCGCCTCGACGGAGAGCCCGCCTCCCAGGCCGATCATCAACATGGAGCGGGCGTGCGGGTTCAACAAGACGGGCAGCATTCCCAGCCAACGCGCGGTGATGAAGCGTTCGGGCCCCGGGTTGGCTCGAAGGATGGTCGATTCGGGTTGGCCATTGGTGACGAGCCGCCAACCATCTCCCTGATCGAAGAGCATCACCGTCGACGAACGGCCCACGCCGTCGTAGACGACATCGCCCTTCTGTTGGTTTCCACTCAATCCGCCATAGCGCAAGATTTTCTGTGGAGACACTGGAGGGTGTATCGCGAGAACCACGATACATGCGATTGCTGCACCGGTGACGATCCGCAATCTGGGGCGTGTCAGGCCGGCGGTCGCCAGTGCCAAAAGCAGGTTGAGGCTAGCCGCCAGAATCAAGGTCCCCGCGAAGTGCAGCGACGTCAGTAGTACGAAGCCGGTCGCGAGTGCTCCGCTGATTGCGCCCATGGTATTCCACGCGTAAACGCGCGCAGCTGCGGGTCCTGCCTGCGATTCGTGCCTCGCGTAGAGGCGCACTGCAAACGGGAAGGTGGCTCCCACACAAAGTGCGCCCGGGAACAAACCGAGTGCCGCAACCAGTGCGTTGGCGGTGAGAGAGCCCGTGCGGCCCGCTCCGAGTTCTTGCACGAGTTCGGGCAGCCGGTCGGCGAGGGAGAACGCGATCACCGATAGCGTCGCGGTTCCGATCTGTGCCCACCCAAAGCCGTGCGCGGCCCGGACGGGGTCGCGCGCGAAGCGCGCTGCCACGGCGCTTCCAATCGCGATACCGAGCAGGAAGCTCGCCAACATCGTGGCGAGGCCCTGGATGCTGCCGCCGAGCAGCATGCCCAACAGGCGAATCCACACCACCTCGTAGCTGAAAGAAGCGAAGCCCGAGAGTGCGATCACCGGCAGGATCCAGTGGAATCGGAGTGCGGGGACGGATGTCGATGGAGCGAGTTCTGCGAGGGGGGGCGAGCGGCGCGCGAGCAGGGCCGCGGCTGCAAAGACCAGCGCGTTCGTGGCGGCCCCGGTGTATACCGTCATCCGCAATCCGAGCGCTGGCAGGATCACGAAGCCCGTTGCAGCTGCGCCGACCACGGCGCCCACGGTGTTGATGGAGTAGAGCATGCCGACCCGGCCGCCGATTTCGCTTTCTCGGCGCACTGCGTAGCGCGCGAGCAGTGGCAGGGTCGCGCCCATCAAGCCGGTTGGAATCATCAAGATCGCAAAGGAACACGCCACGTAGAAAAAGGATCCCGCGACGCTGGATTCGTCGGGTGGCGCGCTCTGGCCGCCCGCGATCGCCGTCTGCAGCCACATCGCCGCGCGGATTCCCGTTGGCACCGCGAGCGCACTTGCCGCGATGCCCAATTCGAGCAACCCATAAACGAGGATCGGCCGGCGAATCCGTGAGACGAGGCGAGCGGCCACGGCCGCGCCTGCGGCGAGGCCACCCATGTAGGCCGCCAGCACGCTGACCACCGCGAATTCTGATGTGCCGAATACGAACGCGAATTCGCGTGCCCAGGCGGTCTCGTAGAGCAGCGCCGCAAAGCCCGACAGGAAGAAGCACAGCAGGAGCAGGATGAACCGCAGGTCGAGCCTCATCGATCGCAGCCTCCGCGGGTGCCCATCCAGTCTGAGTTCGAGCTCGCCGTGGTTTATAGCTCGCCTGACAGCGCTGGTTTTCCCAATCCGCCAAAGGTAGAGTGGCGAGAACAGCCCCCAACAAGGGGCGAGCAAGTGCCGACGAGTGCAATGCCCCGGGGGGAGCCTCGCTGAGCCGGCCCTTGGCTTCGAGATGGAGGCGAGCCGATGGCTTCGCGGTGCTCACGTTGTGGTCTTGTCCTTATTCTTGCCGTTCTCCCCATCCTATTGGGGGAGCCGTCCCATGGTGGCGGCAGGCAAGCAGCCACCGGGGCGCCCGCGTCTGACGGCGCGTCATTCGCTCCCGATCAAACCTCCACAGCGCTGACGGATAGCGGTCTCGCAGAGGTGCAACGCCACATCGCGCAACGCGAGTATCGGGCGAGTGCCAACAACCACGGGCTCCAGGCGCCCAACCGCGAGCACAATCTACGCACCTACTTTGCACCAACGGGCATCCGCGTGCACGACCGCACGCGGTCGGATAGCCCCGAGTTGCTCGAGCTGAACCTCGTGGGCGTCGGTCGTGGCGAGACGCTCGCCCAGGTCGGGCCCGGCGAAGTAACGAGCGACGGCGCGCGCGTCGAGATCAAGCGTCCCGGTCTCATCGAGTGGTACGAGAACTCCCCGGCCGGTCTCGAGCAGGGCGTCACGCTGATGGAGCAGCCCGCAGGCGAGGGGCCGCTGGTGGTGGAGCTTTTGATACGCGGCGCACGTGCGTCGCTGGGCGAGGATCAGGTGAACTTCGCGACGCCGACCGGGCGGCAGTTGTCCTACGCGAAGCTCGTGGTGCTGGACGCACGGGGCCGCGCGCTCGAGGCGCACTTCGAGCTGCCGCAGCCTTCGCGTCTTCGATTGGTGGTGGATGACGACAAGGCCGTCTACCCCGTCGTGATCGACCCCTTGCTGACTGCAACCGCCGATGCGCAGCTCGAGTCCGACCAGACCAACACCAATCTGGGCGTCAGCGTAGCCGCGGCTGGGGATGTCAACGACGACGGCTACGCAGACGTGATCGTAGGTGCATACCGCTACGATGCGGGCGAGATCGACGAAGGCGCCGCTTTCGTTTTTCTCGGCAGCGCTGACGGGATCGTCGCGAATGGAAACCCTCTGAACGCCGACGCGCAGCTCGAGTCGAACCAGGGCGACGGATGGCTGGGCTGGAGTGTGGCGGGAGCCGGCGACGTCAACGGCGATGGCTACGCGGATGTGATCGTGGGCGCGTACCGCTACTTCTTCCCCACGACCGTAATTGAAGTGGGCGCTGCCTTCATCTACCTCGGCAGCGCCAGTGGGATCGTCGCGCGCGGCAACCCCTCGAATGCCAACACAAACTTCCTGGGGGGGCGGATCAATGCGTGGCTGGGTTATAGCGTGGCCGGGGCCGGCGACATCGACGACGACGGCTACGCGGACGTGATTGTGGGCGCCCCAAACTACGACGTGAGCACCATTCGTCCCGAGGTAAGCAAGAGAACGGGTGCCGCGTTCATCTTCTACGGCACGGCATCGGGGATCCCCAACGGCAGCTCTGAAACAGCTGACACAAAACTCAAGGCGCCGGACGGGTCGAACGTCAAACTCGGCACGTTCTTCGGCTGGAGCGTGGCCGGGGCCGGCGACGTCGACGACGACGGCTACGCGGACGTGATCATTGGCGCACCTTTCTACGAATTCCCCACCCCACAGGGCGCGCCCAAAGAGTTAAATGAAGGTGTAGCGTTCGTGTATCTCGGCAGCGCCGGGGGGATCGCTGATGGCGGCCCGAACGCGGCCGATACCCAGCTCCAGTCGAACCAAGCGTCCGCATACCTGGGCCATAGTGTGGC
>JAFDAW010000239.1 GCA_019313605.1 Deltaproteobacteria bacterium | reverse complement strand
GCCCGCCGAGCACGCCATTGGCGATGGGCGGATCCGCGGTGGCCTGGACGCCGCCGTTGTGGGCGAGGTTGCCCACGACGGAATTCGAGACGTCGTGGCAGGTGCCGCAGAAATCGACGGAGCGAAAGAAGCTCGACGCGACGAACTGGTGCTTTGGGACCGCGTCCGCGTAGGGGCCGAGCTTCTCGTTACCGCCCCACAGCACGCCCATGCCGCTGCCGTAGTACCCGACCGGCGACGTGCCTTCGTCGTTGGCGAGATACGGGGGATTCTGCACACCGAGGAGTTCCGACTGGTCGGGGTTCGTGAGCGAGTGGCAGTAGCTGCACTCGACCGCGTCGTCGTCGTTTGCCGCGAGCCCGGAGCCGTCGGTGGGCGTGGAGCGCCCGGCCAGCCATCCGGCTGTCGCGTGACAGCGCAGGCACAGGTCGCCAGAGCCGTCGAAATCCTGCTCCGAAATGGCCATCGTCGCCCAGAAGATCGGGTCGCGGCCCGCGTGGGACATCATGCTCCCGCGCCACTCGTGCGAGATCTCGACGCCGCGGGTGCGGTCACCGTGGCAATTGTCGCAATTGCTCGCCGCGTCGAGGGACCCGACCTCGCCCGGCTGGGTGCCGGGGAGCTCGATATCCGTCGGGACGACGTCCGCCGCTGCGATCGGGAGGGCTGGGATCAGCAATGCTCCACACAAAAGAGCCAGCGCCAATGAGCGGCATTCGCCAGCAACCGCTCGATTACTCAAATTGGCAATTAACATTGGATCCTCCTCTGATCTGCGCCCCCCATCCCCGCACCGTATTTGTTGCAATAACCTGTCGATTTCCATGCAAATTTCTTGCCGCCCCCCTTGCCGCCCCTTCGCCGCTCTCTCGCCGCTCTCTCGCCGTCAGGCCCCGAAACAGCGCTCGCCGCATTCCCAAAAAGGGGCAAATTGCCTCCGCCCGATCTGAAGATGAGGAATGAAGCCGCACTCCCAGCGGCGACGGTGTCGGACGAGGACACCGCACGGGTCCTCGCCGCACGCGCCAGATCACTGATGGACACGGCGCACCAGAGGCGCCTAGACTGCCCCCGAGGAGGGGTATTCCCATGTTGCCGAGAATCTGGTTTCGTCGCGTCGCGTTGATCTGCTTTTCACTGTTGGCGCTGGGCCTGTTGGGCGCCATCTACCCTTGGGGCTCGATCGAGCTCGGCTCCCTCGACGGTGTATTGCTCGCCAAGGCCGCACCCGACGAGTGCTTCGTCGAGATCGGCGACCAGCGCCCCATCAACGAGGACGGCAGCTGCGACGAGGGCATCCCCAAGGTGAACCAGTCCTATGTATGGGGCCTCACCAAAACGCGCGGTCGACTCTGGGGCGGCAGCGGGCCAAACATTCTCTGCCTGATCGGCGGCACACTGCTCGGAACCGGCACGCCGTCTCAAAATGATTCCTGGGTGTGCGAGTACGGCGACGGGCCGTTCATCCCGCCCGCTTCCGAGGGCACCGGCGACTGGCGGCCGGGAACGATCTTCGCCTACGACGTCGTGGCGAACCGCTACGTCGATCACACACCCGACGATCCGAAGATTCTCGACACGGTCGGCATGCGCGCGGCTGGCTCGAATTCCGACTTCGTCTACGTGGGCGGACCGAGTCTCAGCGGAGGCATCAATCTCTTCGCGTTCAGCGCCATCTCGGGGACCTATCTCGGATCGAAGCACTTCCCAGAATTTCTCAACATCCGGAAGTGGCTCGATCACGAAGGCGTGCTCTACACGACAGTCGGTAATGCGACCGGCGGCGGCAGCGTGCTGCGCTTCGATCCCGATCGCGAGTCACCGAATTTCCCCTTCGATTACACTGTCGTCGGTAATCTCAACGGAGATGGATCTGAACTGGCCGTTCACGAAGGGCGCCTGTTCGCCTCCACCTGGCCCAACCTCGCAGGTACCGGGGGAGGCTTCCCACCACCGGGCGCGATCTGGATGAGCGCACCGATTCCCGAAGGTGGACTCACCGCGGACCACGCGAACCCGGCGTCCGGGGCGGAACAGTGGCAGTTGGTCTTCTCCTATGCGCAGTACGATCCCGATCTCATCACCGTGATCGCCACGGGAATGGGCGCCCTCGCGTCGTTCGACGGCTACCTCTTCTTCGGTCCGATGCACGTGCCGACGATCGGCCTGGTGGCCCACCAACTTGCAGCCGACACATTCGGCTACGAGATCGATCCCACCGAGACCCTCCTGAACTCGTCGCGTGCGATCGCGATCTTCCGGGGCAAGGACTTCGGAACGACCGAGCAGCAGGTCGAGCTGGTCTACGGCTCGGAGGAACTGCCGGCGTTCAACCCCTTCAAGCCAAACGAGGGCTGGAAGCTGACGCCCAATAGCATGGGCATGGCCCCGCTGTCCGGGCAGTCCGGATTCGGCAACATCTTCAACAACTACACCTGGGGGATGCAGGTGTACCGCGGCGAACTCTACGTCGCCACGATGGATTGGAGCTTCGTCGCGTCCGAGGTTCTCGCCAGCGGCGGCGGCGGTTTTCCGGCGCCTCCGGTCCCGATCGATCCCGACAACTTCGGCGCCGATCTCTGGCGCTTCCCGTCGGCCGACGAGCCCGCGATCCTCGAAAGCCAGACCGGCTTCGGGAACTTCTTGAACTACGGCGGCCGCGTGCTGCTCGCGGACGACGCGTACCTCTACATCGGCTCCGCCAACGCGATGAACTTGCGAGCCGGCGCCGACGGCGAGTTCAAGGGAGGCTGGGAGTTGCTGAAGTTTCTCCCGAGGGGAGAGAAGCCGGCACGGGTTCACGCGCAACATGCGCCGCTGCGCTCCGGCACAGAGCGGCACTAAGGAACGTCTCACCATACGATCTTCCCGCGCTATTGCGAGACTGGCTGCTCAAGCGAGACTCTGGGGAGATTGTCGTAAATAGGATGAAAGCAACTCAGCGATGAATGAAACGCGACCCTCAGCGCGCGCGCGCGACGAATCGACGGCCTGGACGTTGGTTTTCACTGCCTGGCTAATCGCCACCGCCTCGGCGCTCGGCGCGTTGTTCTTCAGCGAAATCATGCAGCTACCGCCCTGCTCCCTCTGCTGGTACCAACGCATCTTGATGTTTCCGCTGGTGCTGATCCTGCCGATCGGGCTCTTCCCCTTCGACTGGAAGGTGGTCCGGTATGCGCTTCCGCTGGCAATGATCGGCTGGCTGTTCGCCGTTTTTCACATGCTGCTGGTCGCCGGCGTCATTCCCGAGAAGATGGAGCCCTGCGTGCAAGGGGTGCCGTGCTCAGAAAAAGTGCTCGACTGGTTTGGCTTCGTGACGATTCCGCTACTGTCGGTCGGAGCATTTTCAGCCATCATTGCCCTGTTGATTTTGGCGCATTTTCGAGGTTCCGAATGAAGCAAAAAGCGCTGTTCGTCGCCGCCGCCGCAGTTCTGCTGGGGGCGTTCGTGGTTGCTGCATGGATCTACAAGGGCGGGGAAACACCTGAACCTGTGCAACCTGCCGATCCCGTCTATTCGCAGCTCATCCGGATGCACTCACCCACGCTGGGTAAACCGGATGCCAAGGTGCAGCTCGTCGAGTTCATCGATCCCGCGTGCGAAGCCTGCGCGGGCTTCTATCCGCTGGTCAAGAAGATCATTGCCGCCAATCCGGACGAGATCCGCCTGGTGATGCGCTACGCGCCGTTCCACAAGGGCTCGAGCGCAGTGGTGGCGGTGCTGGAAGCGACCAAGAAGCAGGACAAGTTCTGGCCGGCGCTGGAGGCCCTGCTAGCCACACAGTCCGACTGGACACAGCATCACACCGCGAATGTGGGTCGGGTTTGGAAGCATCTCGAAGGGCTCGGCCTGGATCTCGAACAGGTTCGCAACGACATGGCATCACCTCAGATCGCACGCGCGGTTGCGCAGGACCTCGCCGATGCGAAGGCGCTGGGCATCAACAAGACACCCTCGTTCTTCGTGAATGGCCAACTGCTGACGATTTTCGGTTACGAGCCGCTAAAGGCGCTGGTGGAGCAGGCCCTGGCTGCACCCTAGCCGTCGTTCAACAACAGCGTTCCCGATCCTGCCCCGCTTCAGACTGTGCCAGCGCGTGGACTGAAGCGGCGCCACATCATGAGCAGCCCGAGTCCGAGCAGGATGCAAGACAGCAGCGCCAGCGGGTTTCCCGGCGCGCGTCGATGCCGCATAACGATGGCGGGCCGCGGCCCGAGACCCTCGGCCGAGAGCAGCGAACCGTCGGAAAGCTGCTTCGACTCTCCCGGCGTCAGGGGAAACGCTTCCGCATCGCCTCCGCCGGCGTTTTGCACGCGCAACTGGGCGAAGGCGCTCTGACCGGATTGCAGCGGCGGGTGCAGATAGAGCAGCTCGACGCGCACGTCGCCGAGTTCGCAGATGCCTGCCGCCTCGACAGCGCAACGATCCCCTCCCCGCGCGAGCCGCAGCGCCGGAACGCTGTGCGGGCGGACCAGGAGCATGAGTTCGCTCCCCAGTCCCCACGACAGCGGCCCGTTGTAATGGACGACGCTCTCCGTCAATGATCCCTCC
>JAFDAW010000026.1 GCA_019313605.1 Deltaproteobacteria bacterium | reverse complement strand
CTTCTGGGCGCTGGCCACTTCCTGGTTTGCCACAAGTAGCGGTGCTCGCCACTGCGCGCGGCCCTCGGGCCGCTCCGATTCCTCGGGTTCCACTTCATCCGCGCAACCGGGGGTCGGGATGCTGATCGAGGTCAGCAGGGCGATCGAACAGACGAGCAGGGTTCTTCGAATCAAGATGCGACCGCCGTTGCAGCGAGTTTTCCGCTGCGTGGTGAGGTGAATTCGTGGACGAACGAATCGATCTGGTGTGTGCTGGATCGGTCGAGTGCCAGGAAACGAAGGCCCATTCCAGAGGCGCGGCTTTTCGGATGCAGCCCCGCCCACATGACTTGCGCGGTCGGCCGCAGTGCCTTGCTCGTGTTCGGGAGGCGGAAATCTAGATCGATCTCGGTGTCGATCGGAAGCTTTCCGTACGATTCGACGAAGATGCCGCCCCGCGACACATCGCGCATGACGCCCCACGAGCACGCGTTGGAGCGAACCAGTCGGACGCGTACATCGTCTTCGAGCGGAACCCGCGTGAGCGCCAGGTGGCGCTCCTCGCTGAGGAGCCGCGAAACCGACAGGCCCAACTGAATCCGATTCAAAGGCTTCGTGAGAACATCGTCGGCTTGCGCGCGAACCGCGCGGGCGTGGTCTTCGGCGCACCGGCCGGAAGTCACGAGAAGGACGGGCGTGCGATGCAGGTCGCGATCGGCTTTGATGGCACGACAGAGGTTGTCGCCGCACATGTCGGGCATGTCGAAGTCGGCGATTATGGCTGCGGGTTGCTCTCGCCGCGCGATTTCGATCGCTTCGCTTCCGGTCGACGCCGTCAGGACGGTTCCCAATCGTGCAAGGAAGTTCGACCCCAACTCCCGGAACACCTCGGCGTCGTCTGCGACGAGGATCTTTTTTCGCGCATTCTTGGACAAAGTTCGATCTCCGGGCCGCTCAGCGCGCCTTGCGCGCACCGTTCAGCTTTTTTGCAACCGAATCCAGGTTGGGGCGCACTCGCCAGATATTTTCAGAATCAACTTCGCGGTACCACAGCTGATGTTCGACGAATCGTTTTTCTACCAAGGTCCGGGTCGAGTAGGCGTGGTAGACGACGCTAACGGTGGCGGTTTCCGATTCTTCGCCAAATCGCAGCGGTCCACTTTCGAAATTGGTGAAGCGGATGTCCTTGAAGTGGGCGGCGGCATCGATAAACGCCGCACTCATCTCGGGATCGACGTAAGCGCTCGCGCTCTCGATCTCTCCCCAACGCACCAGTTCCGTGTATTTGCGCTGGGAATCCTCGAGCGCGCTCTCCTTCTTGCGAATCGAGTTCGCGCAGCCGAGCGATGTGAGCAATACAATTCCGAGCACGGTTACCAGCGCATACCGCATAGGATTCCCTCCTTCCCAAACCGGCAGAGTTGATTCGAGATCATCGATCCGGTGGAGATTTTCCTATCGGCCCATTTGCGCATGGGCATGAGAGGTGTGTGGTACCTTTCGGCTCGCCGCAGATACCCGCGGCTCTTCCAGGGGGTTCCGATCGGCTTCCAACTCGGAATCGACCTCGGGGGCAGCAAACTCGCGATCGCCATCGCGGATGCGGATGGCAAGCTGATCGCGCACCAGACGCGACCCAGCCCGATCAGCGGTGACCCCGAGGCCGACGTACAGACGATCGCGGCAGATGCCGCGGACCTGATCGCTCGAAGTGATCTGGCTGCGCGGGATTTCGACGCGGCGGGGTTTTCGGTGCCGGGGCCGATCGACCACGAACGCGGCGCGATCCTCGCCCCTCCCAACCTACCGGGTTGGGAAGACGTGCCGCTTCGAGACCGGATGAGCGAACTGCTCGGGCTACCGGTGCGGCTCGAAAACGACGCCAACGCGGCCGCGCTCGCGGAGTGGCGCTTCGGCGTGGGCCGCGGTGCGCACAATCTGGTTTATCTCACGATGTCGACCGGAGTCGGCACCGGATTGATCCTCGACGGGCGGCTGTATCGCGGCCATCGGGGGCGGGCGAGCGAGTTCGGGCACAGCTGCGTCGAGTGGGAGGGTGAACGCTGCGGGTGTGGCCAGCGCGGATGTCTGGAGGCGTATCTGGGAGGCGCGGCTTGGACCCGACGCTTGCGCGAGATCACGCCTGCGACGAGCCGAGTTTGTGCACTCGCGGGCGAGCGCGAGCTCGTGTTGCCGGAGCACGTGGTCGCAGCCGCGGGGGAGGGCGATGCCTTCGCGTGTCAGGAGATGGAGCGTTTCAACCACTACCTCGCCCGCGCGATCGCGGCGCTCACCTTCGCGCTCGCACCAGAAGTCGTCGTGCTCGGGACGATCGCAACCGCAGCGGGTGACACGCTCTGCCTAGAACCCGTGCGCGCATTGGTGGCAGCCCAGGTCTGGCCAACTCTCGGTGACGAAATGCGCATCCTTCCGAGTGGTCTGGGTGACAAACTCCCGTATTACGCGGGAGTGTGTGCAGCGAGCGAAGGTTTCCCCAGCTAGGAGCGAGACCCCGAATGGGGTCTTCTTACGCCGCAAAGGGAAACCGAAGGTTTCCCCAGCTAGCTGCCGGAGTTCTCGTCTGATTCGAGTTCGGTTTCCCGAGCGATCTCTTCCGAGCACTCTCGCATTGCGATCACGCTGCGTGCGACTTCGGGAAGGCGTTCGCTGCTCTTGCGTGCGGCTTCCAGCATTGATGCGACCGATTCGGCAACGCCGTGGCTGGCCTGCTCGTGCGATGCCGTCTTGTTCTGGATCGATGCGATCAATTCGGTGATCGACGCGATGTTGGCGGAAATGTAGCGGCTGGAGGATCGCTGCTCCTCGGTGGCGCTGGTCATCTGACGGCACGCCTCGAGCGATTGGGTGGAGTTGGCGAGCATCTGCTCGGTCGCCTGGCTCTGCTCGGTCAGTGCGGACGAGATTTGCTGTAGCTGCGCCGACGTCGTCTGGGCCGACTCAGCGACGTGTCGTGAATTGCGCGCCTGTTCCTCGGCAGCGCGGCTGATTTCTGAAACGCGGCCGCTCGCATCGCGCGCATTTTCGCGGATCTTATCCAGCGCTTCTCCTGCACCTCGCGAGCGCTTCACGCCTTGCTCAACGGCCTCGATTCCAGCACCCATGGCTCGCACGGCGTTTTCGCTCTGCTCCTGAACAGACTCGATCAGGGACTCGATCTCCTTGGTGCTCGTGGTGGTTCGGCGCGCGAGGGTCTTGACCTGCTCGGCGACCACGGCAAAGGCTTTTCCGTGTTCACCGGCCTGCGCGGCAATGATCGCGGCATTGAGAGACAGCAGATTGGTTTCGTCACTGATGCCATTGATCACACTTGCGATCTCGCCGATCGCACCGATGCGATCCGCCAATCCCTCGAGCGCGGTCTTGGCGTCTTGCGTCAAGTCGCGGATCTGGGCGATGCCGTCGATGGTCGCACCCACCGCGCGCGAGCCCTCTTCGGCACTCTGCGTAACGTGGTCGGTCAGTTCGGATGCGGACCGGACGTGGTCGCCGACCTCGCGGATGGCGTGGTCCATCTCTGAAATCGATGCCGCAGTTTCTTCGGCGACTTCCTGAACCGCGCTGCCGCTCTCGGAAACGCGGCGAATCTGGGCATTGAGTTCGTGGACCGAAGAGGTCGACGACTCGACGGTATCGCGAAGTGCATTCGCGCTGGTCGCGACCTGTTCGATCGCGCTTCCCATTTCCATGATCGAGGAGGCGGTTTCTTCGTTGGAGCTCGCGAGGTTCCCGATCTCGGCGTTGATCCCCCGGATCGAAGTATTGATGTTGGCAAGCAGGGAAGAGGTCTCTTCCACGGCTGCTTCCTGATCTTCCGCTCCCGTGTTGAGCTCCGACATCGCGCCCGCGATTCCGGCCGGGATCGAAGAGAGCCTGGACACCAATTCATGAATCTTTTCCTGCCATACCTGCTCTTCTTCAATGTATTGGTTGAGAGATTGCGCGATCTCGGAGAAATCGCCGACCTTTTCGAGATCGAGGCGGATCGTCATGTCTCCACGGGCCACAGCGCTCAGCGCGCCCTGGATCATCTTCTGTTGCCGGGCCCGATTCGAACTCGCGCGCTGTTCGAGCAGCGCAACGATCGCGGCACCCGCGAGCAGCGCACCACCGGCCGTCGGCCAGCTGGCCGTGATTTGGAACGCGAGCAAGGCGAGGCCGCCAGCTCCCAAAGCACCCGCTACAGGCCGAACGAGGGGCGCCCAGGCGGCCTTCGTCAACGTCGATTTTCCAGAGTTCACCGCAGAGATCTCCCCTTCCTAGATCTGTGGGGAGGATCGGCCTCACCCGCCGGCAGCTTGAGGTTTCGCGGATCTGATTTCGCGAATACAGCCGCGGATTTGGCGGTTGGGCGGAGTTTTCGGCTGGAGGGCTAACGAACGGGTGCTGCGCGGACCTTCTCTCGCAGCGAATCGAAGCTCCCCGCCCGGATCGCGGTCCGCACCTCCTCCAGCAGCCGGAGGTAGAAGCGGAGGTTGTGAACCGAAGCCAGACGCGCGCCGAGTGTGTCGTTGACCCGCAACAGGTGGCGGATATAGGCGCGCGAGTGCTGAGCGCAGGTCGCGCAGTCGCAGTCGGGGTCGGGTGGGGCGGCGTCCTGTTTGAAGCGCGCGTTCCGAAGCTTGAGGACGCCTTCTCGGGTAAACAACACGCCGTGCCGCGCGTGGCGCGTTGGTATCACGCAATCGAAGAGATCAATTCCGGCTGCGATGGCGTCGACGAGGTCGGACGGATAGCCGATCCCCATCAGGTAGCGCGGTGACGCCGCGGGAAGCGCTTCGTTGGTTGCGGCGACGAGGTCGGCCCGCTGGGTGGGTTCTTCGCCGAGCCCCAACCCGCCGTGCGCGTACCCCTCGAAGCCGAGCGCGGCGATGCCCTCCGCGTTGGCGCGGCGAAGGGCGCTGTCCGTACCGCCCTGGACGATGCCAAACACCGCCTGGTCGGCGCGCCGCCGTGCGCGTGCCGAGCGTTCGGCCCAGCGCAGGGTTCGCTCGGCGGCGGCACGAAGCGCCGCAGTGGCGGCCGAGTCGGTTCCGCTGGGCTGGCATTCGTCGAGCACCATCGCAATGTCGGAGCCGAGCCGCTCCTGGATCTGGATTGCGGTTTCGGGTGTGAGCAGACGGCGGCTTCCGTCGATGCTCGATTCGAAGGTGACGCCTTCCTCGTCGAGCCGCGAGCGGCCCGCGAGTGAGGTCACCTGATAGCCCCCGCTGTCGGTGAGCCAGGGGCCGCGCCATCCGGTGAAACCGTGCAGCCCGCCCTGGCCGTCGATGACTTCAGACCCCGGCCGCTCCTCGAGGTGGTAGGTGTTCGCGAGCAGAATCTGCGCGCCCGCCGCCCGCAGTTCATCCGCACTCACGCCGCGCACCGCACCGTAGGTGGCGACGGGCATGAAGGCCGGCGTTTCGATTGCGCCGTGGGGGGTCGAGAGTTCGCCGACGCGCGCACCGCCATCTCGCGCATCGATCGCAAAGGAGAAACCAGTCGACATCGCGGCCGTCAGCTCGCCTGGATCAGCATGGTGTCACCTGAATCAACATTGCATCTCCTGAATCAACATTGCATCACCATAAGAATAGAAGCGATACCCCTCGCGCACGGCTTCCGCGTAGGCGGCCAACACGCTCTCCCGACCCGCGAACGCCGCGACCAAAAGCAGCAGGGAAGAGCGCGGCAGGTGAAAATTCGTGAGCAACGCATCGACTGCGCGAAACCGATCGCCCGGTGCGAGAAAGAGATCCGTCGTCCCCGAGCCGGCGCGGACGTTTCGGTCGTCCGTCGCGCGGGTTTCGAGCACGCGGGTGGCCGTCGTCCCGACGGCGACCACGCGTCCGCCCCGCGCGCGGGCTCTCGCAACCGCTGCAGCGGTGGAATCGGGCAACTCGAAATACTCTTCGTGCAGCCGGTGGTGGGTCAGGTCTTCCTGACGCAGCGGGCGAAAGGTGCCGAGTCCGACGTGGAGCACGACCTCGGCGCACTCGATTCCGCGTTCCACCAATTCCGCGAGCAGGCGCTCGCTGAGGTGAAGCCCCGCCGTCGGTGCGGCGATCGATCCGGGTACACGCGCAAAGGTCGTCTGGTAGCGGGCCTCGTCTTCGGCTTGCGCCGCATCGCGGCGGATGTAGGGGGGCAGGGGGGTCTCACCCGCCGCGTAGGGGTCGACGCCGGCTTCGAAGACGAGGGTTCCGATTCCGCCTGCGTCGACCGAGAGCAATTCGGCGTCGAGCGCGGGGCTTCCGAATCGGTACTTGCGGCCCGCTCGCAGCCGGCCACTGTGTCGAATCAGCGCGCGATAGCGGCCCTCGCCGTCGGAGGGGCCGAGTAACAGCGCTTCGGCGGCTCCTCCGCTTGCCTTGTGGCCGCGCAAGCGGGCGGCCAACACGCGGGTCGCGTTGGTGACCAGCAGGTCGCCCTCGCGAAGCTGGGCGGGCAGGGCGCGTATCTCGCTGTGTTCGACTCTTCCGCTCTCGCGATCGAGCAGCATGAGTCGGCCACCGTCGCGCTCGGCGGGCGGGTGTTGAGCGATCTGCTCCGGCGGAAGCTCGAAGTCGAACGGGGAGAGATCGTCAACGCTCACCCGCGGATTCTCCAAAATGCGCGAGCAGTGCATCGCGTAGCGCGGGCGCATCGGCGATCGAATCGTAGGAAAAGAGCACTTCGCCCCGCGCGCCCGCCGACCGTGCCACGTCGAGCTGCGCGAGTGCGCCTTCCGGGCGCTTCGCAAACAGCCAGGTTCCGTGACCGATCCAGATTCGATCCGACCGGGGGCCCGATGCGAATCCCTCGACCATGTAGCGAAACATGCGATCGTCGAGCGTGTACGCCATCGGGACCGCGAATTCGAGCAGGCCGTCTTCGATCCAGCGCTTCCAATCCTGCGCCTCGGCGAGATAGACGCGCTCGGCATAGGTGCCGACCGCTGCAGAGAGCAGGGGTTGTTCGTTCTCCGGGATCCCCGGCTGCGCGGATCGGATCGCCGCGCGCAAGCCGCCCACCAATTCGTTCATCTTTTCGCGACGCCACTCGTCCCAGCGGTTGGCGTTTCCGAGGTTGTCGCCCATCGGGGCGACGAGGCCGGTTTCTGTCCGGAAGCGCCCGCGGGTGGGTTCGCCGTAACCGAAGTCCAATCCGACACCAAATCGCGAACCCGGAGCAAAGGGCAACACGCCCGGGTAGCGGATGTAGTCGAGGTGGAGGCCGTCGAGTTCCGGATAGCGAGTCATCAGT
Source organism: Deltaproteobacteria bacterium (assembly GCA_019313605.1). Lineage (GTDB taxonomy): Bacteria > Myxococcota_A > UBA9160 > UBA9160 > SMWR01 > JACZVU01. The sequence continues at coordinate 8,244 of JAFDAW010000026.1, read as the reverse complement.
TCCGCGAAGGTCGCGGCGAGGTACTCGGCGACACCGGGCGCGGCGGGGTCGAGCCAGACCGCCGGCGTGCCCATTCGGTAGTAGCTGCGATCGGGTTGTGGGATGTCGAGTTTTGGATAATCGAGGATCGATCGCCCGCGTCGATCGACGAGCACTGCGTCGCGCCCCAGTTTGCTGACGATTTTCGCATCGCGGTTGTTCGCGAGCGAGAGTACGTTGACCCACGCGTGAACGCGTATCTCCAGCAGGTGGGCTCGCCGGACGAGTTCGCGCAACGGATCGACATCGAGCGATTCGCGCATCCGCTGGTAGGGCGCGGCTCCGGCGTAGCTCGAATCGAACCACGCCTGGCCGCCGCGGTAGACCTGCACGAAGAGGTCCGTGGCACCGATCGCACTCGCGTACTCGATCAGTTCGTCCACGCGCTCGGGGTGTTCGAGGACCCGTTGGCTGCCCTCGCACAAGACCCAGAGTCCGCGCGGTCTGCTGCCTTCGAGGCGCAGGTCGGCTTCAGCCGCTTCGTCGGTCGGGGCGGGTGGGGTGGATTCCTCGCCACACGCCAGCAGGACGAGTAGGCAAGCGAGAATAAAACGGGACGACTTGGTGCGAGCGGTCGACAAAGTGAGCCAGGTCTCCGGATGGATTGCGCGATCGGGCACCGCTGGCAGGTGGGATGTCCAACGCCCCCGAGGCCGACACCCTAACCGACGGCATTGTCGGCCACAACGAGGGCGTATTGGCTGGCTGCGGCGGCGAGCCGGCCGGGCGCGCGTTGACAGCATTCGCGCCTCCTGCACACTGGTTGGGGGTGAGGGGTTCAATTGGGAATATCGACAGAAAGGCCGCACGCGGCGTGCTGAAGAGCGAAATCGCTGACCTCCTGTTATGGGTCGCGCTGATCGTCGCGTTCTCGGCGACGGCTGCGGTGGGCAGCGAAATCGCCGCGGCATCGCCCGTCGAGAGCGCGATCTCAGAGGATTTGCTGGAGCGGCCCGGAGTCGCACTGCGGGTGGCGCGCGAAGCGTTGGAGCAGCGCGAGTTTCGCCCCGCAGAGGCGTTGCTCGAAGCGATCGCGAGCCGACACCCGCTGATCGCCGACCACGCGGATTTATTGCGCATGCGCGCGCGGGTTGAATCCGGCAGAAGTGACGCGGCGATCGCAATGACCGCAGCCTGGGAGTCGCGCGATTCGCCACTGGACGCCGCCTTCTTCACACTCCTCGGTCGTGCCCACGCCGCCAAGGGAGATGAAGTCGCGGCCCGTGCGGCCTGGTATACCGCTGCGAAGGCCTCGACCGACCCCGAACAGATCGCGGCGCTTCACGCGTCGCTCGCATCCTCGTGGGAGCGATCGGGGGAGCGCGAACGCGCGGCGGAGGAATACCTCGAGGTCTGGACCCATTACCCGTGGAGTGAATCCGCCCGAGTCGCCGACGAAGCACTCGGCAGCTTGCGCGATCCGCTCGAAGAACCGCTCCGCAGCGCTCGCCAATACAGCGAGCGCGGCGACGCGTTTTTCGACAAGCGGAGCAACGAAGAGGCGCTAGAGGCCTACGATCGCGCCCTCGCACTCGGCGGACTGAAGAGCAACGAACGCCGCCGCGTCGCGCGCCAGCGCGCCGACACCTTGTTTCGCCTGCGCCGCTATCCGGAAGCCGCAGCCGCTTATGCGGGGCTTCCTCAGGATGACAGAGTCCAGATCGAAAAGGCGAGATCTCACGCTCGGTCCGGTGATGTTCCTCGTGCAATACGTGAACTCGAGAGCATCGGTGCGAAAGCGGGGGGTGCGCACGCGTCGCGCGCCAATCTGCTGGCGGGGTTGCTCGCGGAGGGAGAGGGCGACGACGGGCCCGAGCGCGCGGAGGCCTATTTCGAGAAGGCGCTCGGGGGAAGATCGAGAACCATCGCGGCCGTCGCGGGCTGGCGGCTCGGCTGGTCGAGATACCGCGCCGAGCGGTTCGCCGAGGCGATCGGATACTTCGATCGACTGATCGTCGAGGATGACGCGCCCTCGACGCAGAGAGCCCGCTACTGGCGAGCCCGAGCCCTGGATCAAAACGGAGCAAACGGTGCCGAGGACGAGTACCGGGCGCTCGCCACCGAGTACCCGCTCGCCTATTACGGCTTTCGATCGGCCGCTCGGATCACCTCCGGAGAGGTGCCAGATCCCGAGCCGCTCGATCCGGGCGCTTCGCAGATCGAGGAACGCGATTTGATGCGCGCGAGAATCCTGCTGGAAGCCGGCATGTTGACGGAAGCGCGCGACGAACTCGAATTGCTGTACCCCCGCGTGAGCGGACTCGCAGATCGCCTCAACCTCGCGCAGCTCTATGCGGATTCTGGAGACTTCTACCGCCCCGAACTGCTGATGGTCGAGGAGTACGGTGCGCGCCTGTCCGGGTTGCCGGCACCGGCAGACCTCGAGGTCTGGTGGCACGCGTGGCCGACCCCCTTCGTCGATTTGTTTCGCGAGGTCGCCGAGAGCGGCATCCGTGTCGAGCCCGGGCTCGTGTACGCGGTCATGCGCGAAGAGAGCGGCTACCGACCCGAAGTCGTCTCGATATCGGGCGCGCGCGGGTTGCTCCAGATCATGCCCGAGACCGGCGAACGCCTCGCGCAGCGCGAATCCCTCGAGGCGTTCTCGCCCGACGATCTCTTCATCCCGAGCATCAACATTCAACTCGGGAGTGCGTATCTCGAACAGTTGATGATGCGATTCGACGGCCGCAGGTCGGCGGCGATCGCGAGCTATAACGCGGGCCCGGAGGCCGTGTCGCGCTGGCTCGCCGAAGGCCCGTTCGAAGATGACGAGTGGGTCGAGGCCATCCCCTACGATCAGACACGCCAGTATGTAAAGCGCGTCCTGCGCAGCCTTCACGTCTACCGCGCGCTCTACTGAAGCAGCGGCCGAGCGGGCCCGGAAACGGCCCCCAAGTATTGAGCCGGTTTTGCCGAATCGTAGTCTGCAACGAGTCGGACCGAGCGGAGAGTCCCGCGCGTCTAGACCGATGGAGGAAATCCCATGGCAAGCGGATCTGATGTGCGCGTGGGGCAGACCCTGATCTTGCTCCTGATTCTCGGCGTCGCCGGCGGCTGGAACTATCACCGCAATGCGGTGATCGAGAACGCTGTGGCTCGCCCTTACCGCGGTTACTCGGATGAGGCACTCCACCAGATGATTTCGGCCTACCAGGGCGAGGTCGAAATCCAGATGGCCCACTACCGCAAAGCGGGAGATGCGAACAAAGTGGTGGTCCAGGGCGGCGGATTGTTGGAAGAGCGGATTGGCGAGTTCGAGCGCGCCCAACAGGCCAGCAAACAGCGCAGGGATCGCGCCTACAAGGTCACCGACAACCAGATCCTGGTCGATCAGCTTGCCAAAGAGCGGGTGGCCCGAGAGAGGGATCGGCCGATCTACAAGATGATCTTCAGGCGCGTGACCACCTTTTAGCGGCTCGGTTTAGCGGCGCCGATTGCGCGGCTCTCAGGTCTCCTCGTCGTCGCCAACACCGCGCTTTTCGAGAAGCGTCTCCTCCAGACCCACTTCCCGGGTTTCTTCGTCTTCCGCCGCGACGAATTCCTCTTCGTCTTCGTCGAGCAGCGGCGCCATTCCGCCTCGCTTCTTGCCCCGGCCCTTCGGCCGGGGAGCCGGCTTGGTGGGCGTCTTGGGTTTCTCGCGCTGGTCGGTACCGCACTTGGGGCAGACCGGTTCCGGGCGGTTCAAGTCGTAGAAGCGCGCGGCGCATTCGTAGCAGATGAAGCGGGTTCCGAGCGGTGAGGTTTCGACCGTGCCCGTGACCATCGTGTCCTTGTACATGCTCCGCCGCCGGGCAGCCTCGACCGCCTTGGCATTCGCGGCCGCGTCCTTCTTGGCCTTTACTGCTGCGGCAGCTTTGGCCTTGGCCATTGCAGCCGCTTCCTTTGCTTTGAGGACCTTGGCCTTTTCTTTCGCTTTGATGGCGGCCAGGCGCTCTTTTTCTTTGAGGGCCTTGGCCTTTTCCTTGGCTTTGATCGCGGCTGCGCGCGCCTTTTCCTTCGCTTTGGCAGCGAGGAGGCGCTCTTTTTCTTTGAGGGCCTTGGCCTTTTCGCGCGCCTTGAGGATGGCCGCGCGCTCCTTTTCTTTGAGGGCTTTTACCTTTTCTTTCGCCTTGGCGGCGAGCGCGCGTTCCCGGGCTTTCAACGCCGCGGCTTTTGCTTTCGCTTTGGCGGCGAGTGCGCGTTCCTTCGCCTTCAAGGCAGCGGCTTTTCCCCTGACATTGGCTTTGGCAGCGGCCGCTTTCTTTCGGGCTGCAATCGCTGCGGATTTCGCTTTCGCTGCCGCCGTCGTCTTTCCCGCTGTCTTTTTTGTCGTCTTGGACTTCTTCTTGGCCGGGGCCTTTCTCGCTGTCGAAGTCTTCTTCTTGGGCGAGGCCTTCTTCTTCACGGTTTTCTTTTTGCTCATGGCTCTCTTTTTGTTGGTGGATTTCTTTTTGCTCCCGGCCTTGGCACTGGTGCGCTTGGCCGAGCTACGCGCCTTGGTTGTCTTCTTTGCGGGGCGACGCGCCCTGGTCGTCTTCTTTGCGAGAGTCATGCGCTCTCCCCGGCTTGGACGCGGATCGTGTCCCCGGCCTCGGCGCACCGCTGGATTCCCAGTTGGCGCGCTTCGTCGGGGCCGTCAACCCGCGAGTGGTCGATTTCGATTGCGGCGCCGTTCTTCGGCAACTCGATGCCCGCGGCGTCGAGCCACGAGCGGTACACGGCGATCAAATCGCGTCGAGCAGAAGTCGGCGAGTCTGTGCCTTCGGCATTCTTGATCGGCGAATATTCCAAGTTGCGATCTCCCTCTACAATGCAGACCGATCGAGCGGCGGCGAGTGCGTCGAATACAAATCGCTCGAGTTTGTGACCGTTGGGTTCGGTGGGCTGGATGGGCTGGCCGCCCTCGTCGATCGTCGGGATGCGTTTCGCCGACGCGTGATAGGGCAGGAGTTCATCGGCGTTTTCGGCAACCCGGCGAATGAATGCGGTCGAAAAGATGTGGATGGCGACACTGCCGGCCCAGAACACCAGCTCGCCCTTGTCATCTGTCGCAAATCGGTGTTCGTCGTCGATCTCGGTGTATTCGATCACGCCGATTTTCCCGTCGGCCCGCGCGACCACACCAACCTTCTCCATCGGATCGCGCTTCTGGACGACCTTGCAGGACATGTCCGCTTCGGCCTCGAGGTGAAATCCGAGGTAGGTGGGATCCGCAATTCGGATCAGCGGGTTGTCGACCTGGTAGTAGAAGACCGTGTCGATGCCACGGCGCTCCATGTCGTCCAGGCTGCCGGAAGAGAGCAGGGCGGTCAGCGATCCCCCGTGACCGTTTGGGTTCTCGAAGATTCGGTCGGGGCGCTCCAGGATCATGCGCCCTTCGAAGTCCAGGCTCTGCACCATGCCCTGTTGAAAGAAGATCACGTCTTCTGCAGGCAGCCCGAAGGAGTCGTTCTCGGCGAACAGCGCGCGCGTGGCGGCGTCGGTCGCATCGCTGGTCATGATGTACCACGGGAGAGGGCGCTCATAGCGACGACGCAGGCCACGGATCTTCTGGGCCTGCTGTTCGAAGAGGGTTCGCTCGCTGATGGGGCCGACCGGGTAGGCGCCCTTGGGTTGGTCGAATCCCAACCGGGTCGCCTGGCCGCCCGCCACCACCAGCACCGCGACACGCCCATCCGCGAGCGCCTGGCTGCCACGCTCGAAGGCCCGATCGGCCGCCAGCGCATCGCCACCGTGGGCCGGAAGGCGCACCACGGGAACCGTCTCGAGTTTGGGGGGCCGGGCACCCGTGCAGCCGCTGTTTGCGTCGTGGGCGCGCTCCAGCGCCGCCAGGTCGACCGCTGAGGCCTGATCGAGGAGCTGCTGCCGCTGCAGTCCGCCGAGATCATCCCAGAACCGGAAAACCCGCTCCTGGCCGTGATCTCGGAAGCGACCGAGCGCTTCCTCGTAATTTTGTTGTCCGCGGCTCTCACTCACGACGCGTTTTCTCCAACCCGCTAGGAATCGCGCGCCTATAGCACAGCCCGCACCGAACCGGAAAGAGGGCCTCGCAACCTCTCGAAACCGCAGCTGGGAAAAGGGGCGAAATCACCCGGATCGAAGGGGACGAGAGGGATCCTCGACTCCGATATCCTACTTGACATAATAATACTTATCGGACATTAAATTTGAGGGGTGACGGAGGCTGGGCTCTGATTTTGAGGGCTCGAAGGCCCACAAATCCTCAGCGGCTGGGCTTCAAGCTGGGATCCGTCCCTGCAGTAGTGGAGTTTGGACGCGTCGCCGGCGCTGGGTCTGTGATCAGAGCGCCGGGATCTGTCGGAGTTCCGCGAGCATGCTGGTGAGGTGCTGCGGCAGCATCAGGTCCGGGGATTCCGTGTCGACGAGCAGCGCGAGTTCGCGGGCGCGCGCGAGTTCGCCGGCCTGCTGAAAGCAACGGGCTGCCTGGGCGAGCGCCCAGTGGCGCAGCGGATAGCTTTCCACCGCCCCGGCGCGCGCGTAGGATTCTGCGGCCTCGAGCCAGCGTGCGTCGCCGTCGTAGGCCTGGCCAATCCGCTGTTCGAGGATGGCCCGGAAGTTCGGGTTCCCACCGAGTTCGTCGATGGCGCCCTGCCAGATTGCGATCGCGGCGTCGGTCTCGCCGGCGGCCGCTGACATGTTCCCCTGCTCGAGCCGTGCGAGCGCTGCGGCGACCGTGCCCGAGTGCTCTTCGGCAACGGCTGCAAATTGCTCGGCGAATTCGCTTCGAATCGCCGCGGCCGCGGCCGGATTGGCGAGTTCGGGCATCTCCAACGCGTCGGGGGCAGCGCCCATCGCCTTTCTGTATTCGGTCGTGACCCGGTCGAATGCATCGGAAGCCGCCTCTGCCTCGGTGTTGCGGTGTGCGGCGAAAGCGCCGATCCCCGCGGCCGAAGCCAGTATGACGACCAACAGGGTGATCGTGAACGCGAGGTGATCGCGGATCCACTGCGCACCGCGCTCGGCGAGGTCTTCGATTTCTTCGATGACGTGTGACTGCTCGTGTTCGGGCTTGTGGGCCACGTTGCCTCTCTTCGGGAATTCCCTGTAGGTGGTACGGCTGATCGGGTGGTGCGGCTAATCGGGTGGTGCGGTTAATCGGGTGGTGCGGTTAATCGGATCGGGCGGCGCGGATTGTATCGGATGCTTCCGCGACTTCGAGACCCGGATATCGAGTGGGCCCCCTATTCGCTCTCGTCCTTGCGCGAGCGCGGTCGCAGGCGCAGTCGGATCGGGATGCCATCGAAGCCGAAGCTCTCTCGGAGCCGGTTCTCGAGAAACCGGCGGTAGGAGGCTTGAACGGCGTCCGGATCCGTACAAACCAGCACGAACGTCGGTGGACGGACGGTGGTCTGGGTCGCGTAGAAGAACTTCAGCGGGCGCTTGCGGTGTCCGCGCTGTGCCATCGCGGGCTCGTGGCGGCTCACGCAATCCTGCAACCAGCGATTCAGCGCAGACGTCGAAATCCGGCGCTCGGCGGTCTGTTGGAGTTTCTGCGCGCGCTCGAGCAGGCGCCCTACTCCCGCGCCGGTCTTCGCAGAGATCTGGCACAGCGGGGCATCGGCGAGAAAACGCAAACCGCGTTGGATCGAATCGCGGACCTCCTTTGCCCGGTGCGGTCCGGCCTTCTCGACGAGATCCCATTTGTTGACGAGGATGATGGTCGAACAGCCGCGCTCCTGGGCGAGGCTCGCGATCGTCGCGTCGTGCGAGCGGAAACCCTCGTCGGCATCGATGACGAGGAATGCGACCTGTGCGCGTTCCAGCGCGCGCACCGTCATCAGCGCGCTACCCCTTTCGGCGGTTCGCGAACGCCTGCCCTGCTTTCGCAGGCCCGCGGTGTCGATCAAGGTGAATCGCTGATCGTCCTGCACGACCAGGGTGTCGACCGAGTCGCGCGTCGTGCCCGGAACGTCGGATACGACGACGCGTTCCGCGCCGACCAGGCGGTTGAGGAGCGAGCTTTTGCCGACGTTCGGCCGCCCGACGATCGCGATGCGAATCCCCTCGTCGAGAACGGGCTCGGGTTCGAGGGTCTCCGGGATTTGTGCAACGAGATCTTCGAGTGCGTCCCAGGCGCCGGTGGCGTGCTCGGCCGAAATGCTCCGCGTGTGTTCGAAGCCGAGCGCGAAAAATTCGCCGACGCGCACCTGATGTTGCGGGCGGTCGATCTTGTTGACCGCGAGCATCACGGGCTTCGAGGTCTGG
>JAFDAW010000238.1 GCA_019313605.1 Deltaproteobacteria bacterium | reverse complement strand
GCTCGGCCTTTCGGCCGAACACCCGCTCTACGTCTCGGGGCTGGATGCCGAGCGCAATCGCGTCGTGGTCGGTGCGGCCGAGGATCTCAACGCAAAGGGCGCGCGCCTCGAGCGGGTTTCGTGGGTTTCAGGGGTGGCGCCCGATCGCGCCGTCCGAGCGACGGTACGGGTGCGCCATCGACACGTGGGTGCGTCCGCGTCGATCGAGCCGCGGGCCGAGGGGCAGGCGGTGGTCAGCTTCGATGAACCCGTGCGGTCGGTCGCCCCGGGTCAGGCCGCCGTATTCTACGCCGGTGACATCGTCCTCGGTGGCGGCTGGATCGCCGAGTCACTATGACGCCCAACCCCGATGCGCCCATGGCCTCGATTGATGCCGCACTCGATTACGAGTTTTCCGATCGCGCCCTGCTGGATCTTGCGCTCACGCACACTTCCTATTCCCATGAAGAGGACGGCGGCCGCGGAAACGAGCGCCTCGAGTTTCTCGGCGATGCGGTGCTCGACCTCGCGATCTCGGAGATTCTCTACGAAGTGCATCCGGAGTGGGACGAAGGGGACCTGACCCGAACCCGCTCGGCCCTGGTCAATCAGAAATCACTCGCCGAGCAGGCCCGGAATCTGGAGCTCGGCCGTTTTGTCAAACTCGGTCGCACGGAAATGCAACCGGGCGGTTGTGACAAGGATTCGATCCTCGCGAATTGTTTCGAGGCTTTGGTCGGCGCGATTTATCTCGACGGCGGGCTCGTGCCAGTGGAGGAGTTCGTGCGACGCGTTTACGGCGCCGCGCTCGCGAGCGATGCGGTTCGCCAGCGGCGGGATGCCAAGACCGAGTTTCAAGAGTGGGCGCACGCGCGTTTTCGACAGACGCCGCGCTACGAGATGGTCGGCGATAGTACCGAAGACAATGACGACGAGCGCTTTGCGGTAGAGGTCTCGATCGGCACGGATGTCTGGGGCCGGGGTGTGGGGCGCTCGAAGCGCATTGCCGAGCGCGAGGCCGCCGCGGCCGCACTCGAGAAAAATGCGGATGAGGAGCCGAAGACCGATGGCTGACGAACTGCATCGCGCGGGTGCGGTGGCGATTCTCGGCCGCCCGAATGCGGGTAAGTCGACGCTGCTCAACCACCTGCTCGGCGAAAAGATCGCGATCGTCACCGCAAAGCCCCAGACGACCCGCAGCCGGATCCTCGGAATTCTGAGCCGGCCAGACTTCCAGATCATGTTTTTCGACACGCCCGGAATGCACGAGAGCGCGAAGGCGCTCAATGTCGCGCTCAACGAACTGGTGGCTTCCGCGGCGCAAGACTGCGATTTGGGCCTGTTGCTCGTGGACCCCTATGGAGGTTGGGGCGAGGATCACGCCGCTCTCCACGCGAAATTGCTCGCGCGCGATTGTCCGGTCATTGTCGTCGCGACCAAGATCGATCTCGAGAACCGCAAAAAGACCGATTGGCCGCCGGACGCACCTGAAATGCGGCGGATTTCGGCTCGGACGGGAGAGGGAGTCGACGAATTGCTCGCGCTGATCGCCGCGCGGCTACCTGTTTCGCCCCCCCACTATCCCGAGGACCAGCTGAGCGATCGGCCGCTGCGTTTCCTGGCCGCCGAGTTGGTGCGCGAGGCGGCGTTCGAAGAACTCGGCCAGGAGTTGCCGTACGCGCTCGCCGTCGAGGTGGTCGAGTACGACGAAAAACGCACGGATCTCGTGCGGATCCGTGCGGATCTGCTCGTCGAGCGGCGCTCCCAGAAGCAGATCGTGATCGGAAGAGGGGGCCAGGTCATCAAGCGCATCGGGGTTCGGGCACGCGCTGAAATCGAAGAATTGGTTGGAAAACAGGTCCATCTGGACCTTTGGGTAAAGCTAGAACCGCGTTGGGCAAAGCACCCGAAGCGACTGAAAACACTCGGCTATTCGTAATTCGAGCAACCTGCCACAGTTTGACTCCGCCGCCCCGGATCGTGTAGGGTGGTCAACCAGTCTTCGTCCGGCACGCCCCCCCGGTTCTTCCCGGCTCAAGGCTTGCCCGCCTTTGCAGGAGAGACCGCATGTGCCAGAACAACGTCGTCATTGCCAGCGCCACCCGGACTCCGATTGGATGCTTCCAGGGCGCGCTCTCGTCGCTTACCGCATCGGATCTCGGAGCGTTGGTCGTCCGAGACGCCGTCAAACGCGCGGGAGCAACACCCGACGATGTCGATACCGTCATCATGGGCAACGTCTTGTCGGCGGGCATCGGCCAGGCGCCGGCCCGCCAGTGCGTCATCAAAGCAGATTTCCCGGTCTCGACCAGCGCGGTGACGGTCAACAAGGTCTGTGGCTCGGGCCTGCAGGCCGTCATGTACGCGCGGCGTGAGGTGATGATCGGTGAAGCCGACGTCGTGGTCGCGGGCGGCATGGAGTCGATGACCAACGCGCCCTACATCATCCCCAAGGCCCGCGCGGGGCTCCGCCTCGGCAATGCGGAAATCGTCGATTCGATGGTGACGGACGGTCTCTGGGACCCCTACGGCAATATGCACATGGGCGTCTGTGGCGATCTGGTTGCTGATCGATGCAACTTCACACGCGAGGATCAGGACGAATTTGCGACCACCAGTTACCGCAGGGCGCTCGCGGCCCAGAAGGAGGGTCGCTTCAAGCCGGAGATCGTGCCGGTGTCGGTCCCGCAGCGCCGCGGTGAGCCGCTGCTGGTCGACGACGACGAAGAGCCCGGCCGCGGCAAGATCGACAAGTTCTCCAGTCTGCGCCCCGCGTTTGGCCGGGACGGAACGGTGACCGCGGCGAACGCCTCGTCGCTCAACGACGGTGCGGCCGCTCTCGTGGTGTGCTCGGCAGATGTCGCAAAAGAGAAGGGCTACAACGTGCTCGCGAAGATCATCGCGGACTCCTCGGCCGCCGTGGAGCCGAAGTGGTTCACGCTCGCACCTGTCGATGCGCTCGCGAAACTCTACGCGAAGACCGGTACCGAATCGGCGGACTGGGACCTTTACGAAGTCAATGAAGCTTTTTCGGGTGTGACGATGGCGGCTTCAAAGGAACACAGCATCCCGATGGAGAAGATCAACGTAAACGGTGGTGCCGTGTCGCTCGGGCATCCGATTGGCTGTTCGGGTGCGCGTGTTCTCGTCACGCTGCTCTACGCGCTCGCAGATCGGAAGCTCAAGCGTGGAATCGCAACTTTGTGCATCGGCGGCGGAGAAGCTGTTGCGCTTGCAGTGGAGTGCGTCTAGTCATGAAGAAAATCGGAATTATCGGAACCGGAACGATGGGCTGCGGGATTGCCCAGGTGGCCTCGCAGATTCGCTGCGATGTGATCTTTCAAAATCGCAAACAGGAATCTGTGGACAAGGGCCTGAACCGGCTCAAATGGGGGCTCGACAAGCTGGTCAGCCGCGACAAGCTGACGCAGGCCCAGGGCGAAGGCATCATGAGCCGGATCCGGGGCGTGGTCTCGCTCGAAGAGCTCAAGGAATGCGACATCGTTCTCGAGTCCGCACCCGAAGACTTCGAAATCAAGCAGGAATTGCTCGAGACGCTGAGTGGGATCGTCAGCGACCGCTGCATCATTGCGACGAACACCTCGAGTCTTTCGGTGACCAAGATGGCTTCCTTCGTGTCGCGCCCCGAGCGCTTCGTCGGGATGCACTTCTTCAACCCGGTTCCCATGATGAGCCTCGTGGAAGTCGTAAGCGGCTTGCGCACGACGGTCGAAACCGTTGCGACCGTTAGCGAATTTGCGAAGGCGCTGGGCAAGACGCCGATCGAAGTGTCTGACCTCCCCGGTTTCGTAGTGAACCGCGTGCTCTTTCCGATGATCAACGAGGCAGCTTTCGCGCTCAGCGAGGGCGTTTCGGACGCGGAGGGGATCGACGCCTGCATGAAGGGCGGGTGCAACCACCCGATGGGGCCGCTGGAACTCGCGGATCTGGTCGGACTCGATGTCGTCTGCGCGATTCTGAAGAGTCTCTACCGAGAGTACGGAAACCCGCGCTACGCGCCTTGCATGGAGATCATCAAGCGCGTCGAGGCGGGTTGGCTGGGCCGCAAGTCGGGCCGCGGCTTCTACAACTACGGCAACTAGACGGACCCGATGTCCGAAGGCGACCCGCGCGCGCCGGACGTTGGAATCTACGAAGTCAGCCCCAGGGACGGACTGCAAAACGAAGCCGAGTTCGTTTCGACTGAGGCGAAACTCGAGCTGATCGCGCTGCTGGCCACATCGGGGTTGCGCCGGATCGAAGTCGCATCCTTCGTATCTCCGAGTTGGATCCCGCAACTCGCCGATGCCGACGAGCTCGTTGCCGTGCTGCGGCGCAGTCCGGGCGTACGGTACGGCGCGCTGGTCCCCAACGAAAAGGGCTACGAGCGCCTTCGCGCAGCGGGCCCGATCGATATTGTGGGAACCTTTGTTTCCGCGAGCGAGACCCACAATCAAAAGAACGTGAACTGCTCGATCGACGAACAACTCGCGCGTCTCGCGCCGGTCTTCGAGCGCACCCACGCAGATGGCATTGCGGTGCGCGCCTACGTGTCGACCGTCTGCGGTTGTCCGTACGAGGGCGAGATCGCGGTGTCCGCTGTGGTTGATCTG
>JAFDAW010000025.1 GCA_019313605.1 Deltaproteobacteria bacterium | reverse complement strand
GGGGGGGGGGAAACCCGCCGGCAACGCAGCGGCATCATTCGCGTTAGACTCCCGCGCCAAATCCACGGAGAAGATCCGATGCGCGCCGCATTATCCCTCACAGCCGCCTTCACGACCGGAATCATTGCGTTCTGGCTTCCGGCTTGTGCCGGAAAATCGGAGAACGCGCCCACCATTCTCGAGGGAATGGGTACGCCTACGGACGGCGAGCAGGCTCGCTTTTCAGATCCTCGATCGGGAACTCTCGGCACCGAAGGTCCCACCCACCTGCCCTATCGCGGCCCTGCCTCGGGTGGCGTCGCGTATCGCCTCACGCTCGAAGTGGAGGGCCAGCGAATGGCCCTCAAGTCAACCGATAGAAAGCAGCAGCAAAGCGTCCGCGAGACGCAAGCACTGGAAGCAGACTTCAGAAAACTTCCGGTCGAGGGCACGGGCTCCGGCGGCGACGTGTTTCTGGTCGGCCTCGACGCGCTTCGCTACACACAAAAGCAGCAAAGCCCTCCGTTCGAGCGCGACATCGAGATTGCCGACGACCGATTGCGGATCACACTCAACGGGGAGACATCGATCGACAACCGGGGCAATCGAGTCACCGGAACGCTCGCACCGCGCAGCTTCCTGGGTCGCATTTTCGGCGTCATCACCCACGATCCGAGCGGCAATCCCATCAATCTGTCGAGTCGAGGAGCTCCGGCCGCACGTCAATTCATGGACGGGTTTCCGACTCTCGGAGCCATCGCGTACACGATGATCACCCTCCCAGAGGAGCCGATCACGGCGGGCTCCAGCTGGTCCGGCATTCGCATTCCACCCAGTCGCTCCGGCGAACGGGGCCTGGGCTTGACGGTCAATTACACGTTGACGGGCTTCGAAATCTTCGAGGGCGTTCCCTGCGCGCTGATCCTGCTGACCGCCCGCGTCGACGAAAAAGCGGTCACGAGCGTCACGGGGCTCCCCTTCGATCAGGTTCAGGCGACTCTCAACGGAACGGCCTGGGTCGAACTGGAAAATTCGCTCGTTCGTCGAGTCGTCCTCAGCGATCAGATCAGAGCGGCCTGGACGGACTCACCCAATTCGGTGATGCCCACGCAGCACCGAATCGAGCACACGAGCAAATTGGTGTTGGCGCTACGCGATCCCGATGAGAATCCCAAACACTGGTCGGACGGAACACCGCAATTCGACTCTCACTGAACGGGGGCGGCTCAGGCTCCGCTCGCTTCGTCGCGCAAGATTTCCCGCGACAGCTCCCCTTCGCTTGCGGCGACGATGCAACTGACAGACGCATCTCCAGTCACATTGACGGCGGTGCGCACCATATCGAGTAATCGGTCCACGCCGAGGACCAGCGCGATTCCCTCGACCGGGAGATTGACCTGGCGCAGAACCATCGCGAGCATGATGAGCCCCACACCTGGAACGCCAGCTGTTCCGATCGATGCGAGCGTCGCCGTGACGACAACCATCAAGTAATCGATCGGCAAAAGGTCGATCCCGTAAGCCTGGGCGATGAAACCCGTTGCAACGCCCTGCATGATCGCGGTTCCGTCCATGTTGACGGTCGCTCCGAGCGGAATCGTAAAGGAGGCGATCGAATTCTTGACGCCCAGCTTGTGTTCGACGGTTTTGAGTGTGATGGGGAGGGTCGCGTTGCTGCTGGCCGTGCTGAACGCCAATGCGATCGGATTCCGCATCTTGCGGAAGAACACAATCGGATTGACACCCGCGAGCATTCTCAGGAGACTCGAATAGGTGACTAGCGCGTGCAGAACCAGAACTCCGAGAACCAGGAAGAAATACTGGAGGAGTGGCAGCATCGCTCCGAATCCCTGAAGCGCGAAGACCTTCGCGATCAGGCAGAACACACCGTAAGGCGCCACGCTCATCAACAACATCACGAGCCGCATGATCACGGAGTTCAGATCGCCAAAAAATCCCAACAGGCGCTTGCCCGGATCTCCAGACAGCGTCAGCGCGATGCCGAAGAGCCCGGCGAAGATGATGATCTGCAACATGTTGCCATCGGCCATGGCCTGGATCGGGTTCGTGGGAAACAGATCGATGAACACCTCCGCGAGCGACGGAGCCTGCTGGGCTTCGAAGGAAGCGTCGGAATGGAGTTCGAATCCAGCACCGGGCTGAACGATCGTGGCGGCGATCAGTGCCAGCGACACCGCGATCGCGGTCGTGATCAGATAGAGGCCCAGCGTTTTCACGCCCACGCGACCCAGCCTCGCGACATCGTCGAGTGCGGCAGTACCACAGACCAGGGAAACGAACACCAGCGGAACGACCAGGAGCTTCAGGCTGGCCAGAAATATCGAACCGCCCACGTGGAGCACCCCGTTCACCAGAAAGTCTTCGATCCAGCCGGAGACTCCGATCCAGTTGAGCAGCAGGCCGACGGCGAGCCCTGCGCCCATTCCGAGGACGATCTTGAACGTCAGGCTGAGGCGCCCGCCCCGATCGGTCTGCATCCACTCCCCCACATTCGAGTGACGGGAGCATACCCCGGTAGGAGAGAGGCGCAGGCGCCTGGAAAGCGTTACCCCCTGCTAGATGAAGCTCCTGGCTGCCGACTTCACCGAGAGCCTGCGCCGCGGCGAACCGCGGATCGAGGCACTCCGAACGGTGGGCGACCCCGATCCCGGTGCAGCGGCGGCCGCTTTCTCGCTGGCCATGAAAGAACCCGCACTCTCCCCACACGCGGAGAGCTGGGTGCCGGCACTCTTGCGCTCCGCGCGACCCGGGCGCGGAGCCGAGCGCTTGCTCGCGGTCGCCCGCGCGCGCCGCACACCGACCGGGATGTTCGACCCACGCCGCACGCCATCGCTGCCGCTCATTCTCGGATCGAGCGATTTTCTCGCGCGACTCCTTGTGCGGCATCCGGATTGGGTCGAAGGCCTCGAGACCCTGCCGTCGGAACCGATCCGCATCGAGCCGATCGCTCCGGATTGGGACGCGATCCGCGCTGCCAAATACCGCGGCCTGCTGCACATCGCGGCGGGCGACCTTTCGAATCGGCCGTTCCGAGAGAGCCTTCGCGCACTTTCCGACCTCGCGGACGCTTGCCTCATCTCGGCGATGCAATGCACCGCTCGCGAACTCGGCGCACCGGCCCCCCCCATGCTGCTCGCGCTCGGCAAACTCGGTGGGGAGGAGCTCAATTTCTCTTCCGACGTGGATCTTCTCTTCCTCTACGACGCGTCGGCCGACGGCGATAATCTCGAGCGCAACCAGCGCGCGGCAAACTTCATCCGTCACTTCAAGAAACAGATGGAAATGCCTACCGAGGAAGGATTCATCTACCGCGTCGATCTCGACCTGCGGCCGGAAGGTGTCGCCGGTCCGCTCGCCAATTCGGTCACCGCCGCGCTCGATTACTACGAGAGATTCGGCGCGGAGTGGGAACGCCAGATGCTGATCCGACTGCGCGCGTTGACGGGCCCCCCTATGTTGGCAAAAGCGTTTTGTGATGGGATCCGGCCGTTCGTCTATCGGCGCAGCATTGACCCCGCGGTGCTACGCGCCGTGCGAGACATGAAACATCGGATCGAAAAAGAAAGGCGCGAGGCGAGGCGGGATCTCGAAGTGGACCTCAAAGAGGGCCCGGGCGGAATTCGCGACGTCGAATTCCTCGTGCAGGCTTTGCAGCTCTTCCTGGGGGGTCGCACGCCCGAGATTCGCACGGGCAATACGCTGGACGGGTTGGAGGCCCTGGAGCGGTTCAAAATGCTTCCCGAGGAAACTGCGGCCGAACTCACGACCGCCTACCACTGGCTTCGTCGCGCCGAACACGCTCAACAACTCGTCGAAGAGCAGCAGACATCGAAGTTCCCGCGCCGCCCCAGCTCCCAATTGGGACTCGCGCGCCGCATGGGGTACGACGAAGCTTCTGGAGACGACGCACGCGCGCATTTGATCGATGATTGGAATCGGTACCGCGCCGATGTGCGCGCCCATTTTGACGCCCTGATATTGAGCGGTGAGCTATGAGTTCGCTGAAAGATCGGCTCATCGATGCAATCCGCGGCAGCGCCCTCGAATCTCGCCTCGAAACATCAGCGGCGTCGTTTTTCGAACGGAGATCGAATGACGCTGCCGCCACACGCCTCGAGGGAGGCTTGCTCCTCGGGCTGGCTCGCGTGCTCGCAAGCCAGCCCATGGTCGCCGGATTCCTGAGCCACCGCCCGCGGCTGCTCGAGCGCATCGCCGATTCCGATGCGACAACGCTGAACGATCGGGCGAAGGAACTCGAAGAGGCGCCCGATGAGCGCACGAGTGATCTCGAATCCGATCTCGACGCACTCCGAATTCACAGACGCGAGGAGACGTGCCTCGCCGCATGTCTCGACCTCGGAAGGGTCATCCCGTTCGAAGGCGTTTCCCGCTTCCTATCGATACTCGCCGAGACGATCGCCGGGCGCGCGCTGAGGCTTGCACAAGACCAGTTGGGCGGCGCCCCGGCGGTTACGGACTTTGCGGTACTCGGGATGGGAACAATCGCCGGCCGCGAATTCACCTATCACTCGGATCTCGATCTGATCTTTCTCTGCAGTCGCGTCTCCGACGACATCTCGGTGACATCGCGGGTCGGGCAGAGGACGATTTCCTACCTCGCCAACATGACGGGCGCCGGCATCGCCTACGCGGTGGATACGCGCCTGCGGCCCTCGGGGCGTCAGGGCATTCTCGTCACTTCATTCGATCGCTTCGAACGCTACCAACTCGAACATGCGGAGATCTGGGAACACATCGCACTTCTCCGTGCCCGTGCCATCGCGGGCCAACGGGACGACGCACAAAGGATACTCGAGGATGTTCGCCAGAAAGTGTTGACGAACAGCGCCAACCCCTGGGAGTACATCAAAGAGCTGCGCGCCAAGGTCGAACGCGAAAGAGCGCGATCATCCGGGCACACGGTTGCGCTCAAGACCGGTCGCGGCGGCTTGATGGATGTCGATTTCCTGGCCGCCGGTGGCGTGCTCGAGGTGCAGCCCGATCACTTCCCGCTCCTTCCGAGTGTGCCCGCGATGCTCGACACGGTCGCCCAGGGCCCGAGGGTCGCCCAGCTGCTGAAAGACTACGCGCTTTTGCGACTCGTGGAATCCAGGGTCCGCTTGATCGCGGGACGTTCCGTAGACGACGCGAGAACCGACGGCGACGAGTTCGTCCTGCTCGCAGAATTCGTCGATCAGGACATCGAGCCGTCGGTACTGCTCGAAGAGATTTCGGCAGCACAAGAGCGGATTCGAGCAGCGTTTGAATCCGTCATCGAGCGAGGCGCGATCTCCACGCTCTCCGATTGAACGACACAATTCCAGGGCGCTCTGCGACGAGATTTCTAGGGTGCGCAGAGCGTGCGTGTAACCACCCAGACTAGAAGCGCTTTCCGGCTTCATCGGGCGCTGGAGGCCAATCAAGTCCAGCGCGGGACGTCCCGATATTGTCCGCACAGCGAGTCCGCCAGAAGGCTCGCGCGGAGGCTTCGTACTATCGTGCGTCTCGTCGCCTGCTCGAATTGCCATACTCAATACGACGTCACTGACGTGCAGGCCAAGACCATCCCGTGCCGCTGCGGCGAAGAAATCGAAAATGTTCCGCTTCAGGCCAAGGATGCTCAGATTGCGCGCTGTGGCTCCTGCGGTGCAGGTGTCCGGGGCAACCTAGAAAACTGCCAGTACTGCGGATCCGAGATCGTTCAGGAACTCGACGAACACAGCCTGATCTGCCCAGAGTGCTATGCGCGCTCCGCGAACGGATCGCGATTCTGTACCGCTTGCGGTGTTGGTTTCCAGCCAGAGCAGGTGAAGATCGAGGGACACGAACTCCCCTGCCCTGCCTGCTCGTCACTGATGCCACCGCGCCAGGTCGGCGGTGTCGCGGTCAACGAATGCCTCTCGTGCCACGGGCTCTGGGCGCCGGGCGAAAGCTTCGACATCCTCGTGAGCCGAGCACTCGAAGCGCGGCAGCAGGCCAGCCCGGCCGAGTTGCACGCCCTCAAACCGAGAGTCACGGGCGCGAACCCCGCCAGACAGGGCGTGCAGTATCGAAACTGCCCCGAGTGCGACCGCTACATGGCGCGCCGCAACTACCGCAAGAAGTCCGGAGTCATCATCGACCGCTGCTCTGAACACGGTGCGTGGCTGGACGCCGATGAGCTCGAACAGATTGCGGGCTTCATCCTCAGCGGCGCGGCTGGCGAACGAATCCAGCCCGAATCCGCCACTGAGCGCAAGAATAAAGTCGCTTCTGCTGAGGCATTCGCGCGCCTCGAAGGTGAGCGCGCGAGCCGTCCATTCAGCCAGACGTCTGGTTTCTCGAGTTTTTCGAATGAGGGAAGCGCGATCGAATCGATCGCAAATCTATTGTTCAGGATTCTGAAGTAGGAGATCTCACATGGGCCTGATGAACAAACTTCGAGCCGAACTGATCGATATCATCGAATGGATCGACGACAGCCGACACTCACTCGTATGGCGCTTTCCGCGCTACCACAATCAGATCAAGTACGGCGCCCAGTTGATCGTCCGGCCGGGCCAGCAGGCGATCTTCGTCACCGAAGGAAAGATCGCGGACATATTCGAACCCGGGCAATACCAACTCGACACCAAGAACCTACCGGTGCTCAGCACGATCTCGGGTTGGAAATACGGTTTCGACAGCCCCTTCAAATCTGAGGTCTACTTCGTCAGCACCCGCCAGATCACGGATCTGAAATGGGGAACTCCGAATCCGGTAATGATGCGCGACCCCGACTTCGGAAGCATCCGCGTGCGCGCCTTCGGTACCTACACCCTCAAGGCAAAAGATCCCAAGACGCTGCTCTGCGAACTCGTTGGAACCGACGGCTACTTCGAAACCGAAGAAATCAGCGAGCTGCTGCGCTCGATCGTAAATACCTCATTCGCCGATGTCGTTGCAAAATCGGAAATTCCCGTGCTCGATTTCGCGGCGCACTACAAGGAGCTGGGTGACAAGATCCGCAAAGTGGTGATGGAGCGCATCGACGACGAATACGGGCTCGAGATTCCGCAGCTCTACATCGTCAACATCTCCGTACCCGCGGAAGTCGAACAAGCACTCGACGCGCGAACCAGCATGAACGCCATCGGCGACATGGCGGCCTATCAGGGTTATCAACTCGGACAGGCCATGCCGGTTGCCGCCGCCAACCCCGCAGGTGGCCTCGCCGGAGCCGGCGTCGGGCTCGGCATGGGTCTGGGAATCGCGCAGACGATGGCTGCGCCGCCGACGCAGGCCGGAGGCTCGCCTCCCGCACAGAGCCCGCCGCCACCGCCGCCCGCACAACACTGGCACATCGCAGTCAACGGCCAGACCCAGGGCCCCTTTACGCCCCAACAGATCGCAGACGGCATCGCCGCAGGACAGGTTCGCGGGGACACTTTTGTCTGGAGCGCGGGAATGGCAAATTGGACGGCCGCCAATCAGATACCGCTATTCGCAGCGGCGTTCCAACCGGCTCCTCCGCCGCCGCCTGTTACGCCTGTCAACGACGAATGACTATGTCCGTGTGTCATTGAATCGCTGACCGCGCAATTCACCGCGCAATCGAATAACCAAAGTCGCAATCCAATTGCCTCATTGGGTACATCGATTCGCGATTCACTTCTGCCATTCGACAGGCAACCTTCGCTACGTAATTGCGCAATTCAATGCGTCGATCAATTGAAAATTTTGAATTGAACTTGCGCATTTCAACCTATCATTGAACGCATCGATTTGCCGAACATTGATCGGACGCGCTAGCGTGTGTGCCCCGCAAAGGAGCCCAATCAATGGTCGAAGATAGTCCGGCGCAGAAGTCCAGCGTGAAACCGCGCCGAGCAGGGCGCAAGAGCGGCGGGCGTGCCGGACGCCACGCGGAGCGAAAGAAAGGCACCGTGGGAATGGCAGTTCACCCTGGAATGGAAGGCGGCGCCTACAAACCCCTGAGTGATCGCGACATCGAACGTATCCACGATACGGCGCTCAATGTACTGGCAAACATTGGTATCGGAGAGCCTATTCCGGAAATACTGGAATACGCGCTTCCGAAGGGCTGCACGCTCGACGAGACTGGGCGCTTGCTCTTTCCGCGTTCCCTGGTCGAGGATCTCATCGACAGTTCCGCCAAGGAATACATCGCGTACGCCCCAAACCCGAAAAACGACCTCGAGATCAGCGGACAGCGGGTCCACATGGCGACGTCGGGCGAAGCGGTCAGCATCCTCGACTACGAGACGCAAACTTATCGGCCGTCAACACTCACAGATCTCTACGATGCAGCGCGCCTCGCGGACCAACTCGAACACATCCACAGTTTCGGCCAGCCCTTCATCGCCACGGAATGGAGCGAAGACGTCTTCGCCCACGATATCAATATCGCCTACGCGGAGATGGCGGGAACCGACAAGCCCTTCGCGCTCGGCATTGCGATGGTCGAGCACATCGACCCCCTCGTCGCCCTCTTCGACGCCTACCTCGGAAAAGAAGGCGGCTTCCTGGAGCGGCCCTTTTGCATCTTTGGGGGCTGCCCGATCGTTTCGCCGCTTCGCTTCGGCAAGGAAAACGCGGAAGTACTCGTCAAGGTCGCGCAACTCGGCCTGACGGGAGACATCGCGATCGCCGCCCAGGCGGGCGCGACGGCTCCCGCGGCACTGGCCGGTGCACTCGTACAAACATTTGCGTCTTCCTTGGCGTGCCTGTGTGTGATGAATTTGATCCAGCCCGGAGCCGCGACCAATTTCGGCATCTGGCCGTTCATCTCGGATCTGCGAACCGGAGCATTCAGCGGCGGGAGCGGCGAAGAGGCCCTGGTGATCGCTGCGGCCACTCAATTGGCCAATCACTACGGAATGACCACCAGCGTTCCCAGCGGCATGACCGATTCCAAGACGATGGACGCGCAGGCGGGCTACGAAAAGGCGATCACGACGACCGCAGTCGCCCTTGCGGGGGGGAACATCGTCAGCACCTATCCGGGCATCGTCGGCAGCCTTCTCGCGCAATCCTTCGAGGGCATGGTCATCGACAACGACATGATGGGAAGCGTGCTGCGCCTGCTTCGCGGTGTCGAAGTCTCGGACGAGACACTCTCGTACGACATCATCGAGAACACGGTCCACGGTGTGGGGCACTATCTCAACCAGGAACAGACTCTCGAGATCATGCAGACAGAGTATCTCTATCCTGAAATCGGAGACCGACGTACTGCGAACGATTGGCAAGACGGCGGCAAAGAAACGGTGTACGAACTCGCTCACACGCGAGTCAATCAGCTGCTTGCGGGCCACTATCCCGAATACATCGCGCCCGAGGCCGACGCGAGAATCCGCGAGAAGTTTCCGATCAAACTCGACCCGAAAGACATGAAGACCGGGAACGGAAGGTGGGAAGGCTGACCGCGGCGACTGCGCGTGGAAGCCAGCCCCGATTCCCGGCCTGCACGCGACTTCGGCTTCATTCGATCCCTACCGGGAGGAATGTGCGGACCGTGGCGGGAGGAAGCCTGCCCGCGTGGGCCGCTCGAGAGCGGCGCTCGAGGTCCATTTCGGGGATTTGAGCCCCCAGTTGCCGCTGCACAGATCCCAAAAGCGGACCTCGATTTGGTAGCTTCCGTGCGCTGGATCAATCTCGAACACGACCGATTTCTTGCAAGAGCGAGGGGTAGATGAGCGAACCGATCCGATCGATCTCCAGGCTGGGGCGCACGATCTTCGTAACACTTCTCCTCGCGAACACTGCCGTATGGGTGGGCTGCGGAGAAGAACCGGCCCCCGCGGCTCCTGTCGCGCGACCGGTCAAGATCCTCACGATCGACGCCCAGGGAGCCGTCGAAACTTTCGAGTACTCGGGAACGATCGCAGCCGCGCAGCACTCCGAGATGGCCTTCGAGGTGCCGGGCAAGATCACCGATTTTCCGGTCGTCGAGGGACAAGTCGTCAAACAGGGCGATCTGCTCGTCCGCATCGACCCACGCGACATGGCGGCCGCCGCCGACGTCGATACCGCCAGGGTGCGGCTCGCGAAAGCGGAATACGAGCGGATGAAGAAGCTCTTCGAAGCCGACGTCGCGTCGGTACAGGAACTCGACCGCGCGAAACGCAGCTACGAGGTCATGGTCGCGAGATCACAAGGTTCTGCCAAAGGCCTCGAAGATACGGAGTTGTTCGCGCTCTTCGACGGGATCGTCGCCAAGAAGCTCGTCAAGGACTTCGAGAACGTCCAGGCGAAGCAGCCCGTGCTGATTCTTCAGGATACGACGAATCTCGAGATCGATGTCACGATTCCCGAAGCGGACGCCGTGAAAGCCGCCACCGGTGTAACCCTCGAGGAGCGGACCGCGCGAGTCAAGCCAATCGTCATCGTGACATCGCTGCCAGGTCGATCTTTCCCCGCTCAGATCACGGAGTTCAACACCACGGCAGACCCCGTCACGAGAACTTTTCGCGTCACGCTCCGCTTCGATCCTCCAGATGACGTCGGCATCAAACCCGGTATGACCGCCACGGTGAGAATTCACATCAAACCCGACTCGCCAGCCGCCACCGGCTTGAGCAGCGTCTCGATACCGGCCAGTGCCGCAATCACCGACGAGACCGGCCAGGCCTTCGTCTGGGTCGTCGACCCGGCTGCGATGACCGTCAAGCGCACTCCGGTACAGCTTGGCGATCTCTCGGGATCCCGGGTATTCGTGACGAGTGGATTGGCCGCGGGCCAGCAGATCGCGATCTCGGGGGTTCATCGGCTTCGCGACGGCATGCTCATTCGCCGTCAGGGTAGTTGAGGCGGCCAGCCGATGAATATCGCCGAGGCCTCGATCAACAACCGCGTCGTCACGCTCACCTTCGCCGTCGTGATGCTGCTGGGCGGCTTGAATGCATTCAAAGGACTCAGCCGGCTCGAGGATCCGGAATTCACCATCAAGGACGCCCTCGTGGTCACTCGGTATCCGGGTGCCTCGGCAGCAGAAGTCGAAGAAGAAGTCACCGATCGCATTGAAATTGCCATCCAGCAACTCGGACAACTAGACGAGATCGAGTCGCGGTCGGTCCGCGGGATGTCGACGCTGACCGTCTCGATCAAGAACCAATACGACAGAAATTCCCTGCCGCAGGTATGGGACGAAATGCGCCGCAAGGTTGGCGACGCGCAAGGTGAGCTGCCACCGGGCGCGGGCCCATCGCTGGTAATCGACGATTACGGAGACGTCTTCGGGGTCTTTATCGCGATCTACGGCGAGGAGTACAGCTACGCGGAACTCAAGGATGTCGTCGATCTGCTGCGTCGCGAACTCCTGCTGGTTCAAGACGTCGCCAAGATCGACACCTACGGAGAATTCGTCGAGGCGATCTACGTCGAACTCGAACGCGACCGGATGGCGGAACTGGGCATTCCGACCAGCGCGATCATCCGCGAACTCACCAACAAGAACATCGCGAGCGACGCGGGCCGCGTAAAGGTGGGCCCGGAGTTCATCTCGATCGTTCCGACCGGCGAACTCAACTCCGTCGAAGATTTCGAATCCGTTCTGATCAGCCCGGGCTCGTCCAGCCAGATCTTCCTCAGAGACGTGGCAAAGGTTCACCGGGGTTACGTCGAGCCGCCTTCGACGCTGATGCGCCACGACGGAAATGCGGCCATCGGCCTGGGCATTTCGACGGTATCGGGTGGAAACGTCGTCGTGATGGGCGAAGCGCTCAAGCAGCGCTTGATTGAACTCGAGCCCAGAATCCCGCTAGGCGTCGAACTCGGCCTCGTTTCGGTTCAAAGCGAAGCCGTCACCGAAGCGATCTCCGGTTTCGTCATCAGCCTGATCGAGGCAGTCGTGATCGTGATCGTCGTGCTGCTGATATTCATGGGGCTGCGGAGCGGTCTACTGATCGGCTTCGTGTTGGTTATCACGATCTCGGGGACCTTCATCTTCATGGGCCCCTGGGGCATCGCGCTCGAGCGGATCTCGCTTGGCGCACTCATCATCGCGCTCGGGATGCTCGTCGACAACGCGATCGTGGTCGTCGACGGCATCCTGATCCGAATCCAGAAGGGTGAAGACGCAACGGCCGCCGCAGCCGCCGTGGTGAATCAGACCGCGGTGCCGCTACTCGGCGCGACGATCGTCGCGGTCCTCGCGTTTGCGGCGATCGGAACCTCGGACGACTCCACGGGCGAGTTCTGCCGCTCTCTCTTCCAGGTCGTCTTCATCTCGCTCGGACTCAGCTGGATCACTGCGGTGACCGTGACTCCGCTTCTCTGCGTCATGTTCCTGAAGCCGCCAAGCTCATCGGCCGACGAGTCGGATCCCTATGCGAGTGGGTTCTACCGCGGCTATCAAGCCTTTCTCCGCGGCTGTATCCGTGCGCGCTGGGTCACCGTGACTGCCGTCATCGGAATGTTCGTCGCCTCCCTTTGGGGCTTCGGCTACGTCGACCAGAGTTTCTTCCCTCCATCAACGCGCCCGCAGTTCATGATCGACGTCTGGATGCCCCAGGGAACCCACATCGACGACACCACGCGCGCCGTCGAAGAAGCCGAAACCTATTTGCGTAAGCAGGACGGCGTCACGCACGTAAATTCCCTGGTCGGACAGGGCAGCTTGCGCTTCCTCCTCACCTACACGCCGGAAAAGCAGGACAGCTCCTACGCGCAATTGATCGTGGATGTCGACGATTCTTCGAAAATCGCCACTCTAATCCCGAAGATCGAGAGCGACTTCAAGGAACTGCTCCCGGATGCGCTCACCTACGGATTTCCGTTCGAACTCGGCCCGGGAGCCAACGGCAAGATCCGCGCGCGGTTTAGCGGGCCGGATCCGACCGTCCTTCGCGAAATCTCTCAACAGGCAGAAGAAATTTTTCGCGCAGACCCGAACGCGAAGGCCATCCGCACCGACTGGCGTCAACGCGTCAAGATCGTGGAGCCGATTCTCTCGGAACAACAGGCCAACTCCAACGGCATCACGCGAACCGACGTCGCCGATGTGCTGCTCCAGGCCTTCCAGGGTTTTTCGATCGGCCTCTACCGAGAAGGCGATCTGCTGCTACCGATCATCCTTAGAGCGCCCGAGGCGCAGCGAGCCGATGTCGCGAGCATCCAGAACCTCCAGATCTGGAGCCCCGCCGCACAGGGAATGATCCCGCTCCGGCAGGTCGTCGCGGGCTTCGAGACCCGATTCGAAGATGAGATCATCATGCGCCGGGACCGCAAACCGACCATCACGGTCTTTGCAGATCCCAAGACGGGGTCCGCGAGCGTGCTGTTCAACCGCCTGCGGCCCCAGATCGAAGCCATCGAACTGCCGCAGGAATACGAACTCGAATGGGGAGGCGAGTACGAGGACACCGCCAACGCTCGCGGCCCGCTGATGGCGAGCCTGCCGATCTTCATAATGATGATGGTTCTGATTACGATCGCGCTGTTCAACTCGCTCAAAGAGCCGTTGATCATCTGGCTGTGTGTTCCGCTCGCATTGATCGGTGTGACTGGAGGCTTGCTGGCCACCGCGCAGCCGTTCGGATTCATGGCTCTGCTGGGATTTCTGAGCCTGATGGGGATGTTGATCAAGAACGCGGTCGTTCTGATCGACGAGATTCGCCTTCAGCGCAGCGAGACCCCCGACCTTCTCACGGCGATCCTGAACTCGGGCACCAGCCGCCTGCGGCCCGTGGCGATGGCCGCTTCGACCACGGCACTCGGCATGATCCCGCTGTTGTTGGACGCGTTCTTCATCGCGATGGCGGTGACGATCATCTTCGGATTGATGTTCGCAACCCTGCTCACGATGATCATCGTGCCCGTGCTCTACGCGATCTTCTACGGCGCATCGAGCGATCCGGTCGAAAGCGCATCCGCGACGAACTGAGCAGCCTTGCTGCGATATCGATGAGCGGGATTCTGCTGCAAATCGACAGCCCGATTTTGTTGCTAAATCGACGAGCAGGCCCTACCGGGAAATCGTTAGACGGGAGTGCAGACGGCGGGGCAGCTGAATCCGCTGCCCCGCCGTCCGTCGTCTTACTGTCGCGGGTGGAGTTCTACCCGCCGGTTGGTCTGGCGCCCTTCGTCCGTATCGTTGCTGGCAACCGGACGGCTCTCGCCAAAGCTTCGCGCCTTGAGTCGGCTGGAGCGAAGGCCCTTGCTCACGAGATAGCCCTTCACGGCTTCTGCACGCCGTTGCCCGAGCCCCATGTTGTAGTCCTCGGGGCCGACCGAGTCGGTGTGCCCATCGATCTCCATCGGGATGTTCGGGCAACGATTCAGTTCCTCGACGGCAACGTCGAGAATCACCGAACTCGAACCGCTGAGCTCCGCTTTATTGAACGCGAATTCGACACCGCGCAGAACGATCCGGCCCGCGCAGGCATCCACCTTCTTCTTTGCGCCAGACGCCGGGCCCGCAAAGACAGAGTGGGCGAACTTCATGAAGTTGCTCGCGTTCCAGACGTCCGCCAGCTCACGTGCGCTTCCGCAAGTCGTGAGTGCTGAAACGGCCTTGAGAAACCGCGCACCGTCCGCATCGTCACCGACGTGAACGGTGTGGAAGCACACGTTGCCCATGTGGCTCTCGACCAGCGCCTTCGCGGAAATCATCGCCGCGTGCTCGAAGTCCGCCAAACCATCCGAGAAGATCACGACCGCGGCGACACCCGTCGTGGCCCTGATGGCCTCCTGAACTTCGACGAATACGTTGCGAAACGGAGTCTCACCCCCGTAGCCGTGAATATCCCCGAGAATCCGCAGGCTGTCCGCCTTGCTGCTGAGCGCGCTCCGGTTGAAGGGAGCCAACGGAGAAACGATCCGCTCCTTGCCTCCGAAACCGATCAATGTGGCATCGTAATTTCCGGAGACCTTCGCCCGGCTGTTTCCATCGGGCATCGCCTTGACGAACGATTGGGTGAGTGCCTTCACGTGGGGGAAGGTCTCGGCCATCCAGGTCGTGCCCGACGCGTCGGCAATCACGACGGCCTGGCTCGGGACCCGCCACTCGTTGGCTGAAAATTGAACTGGATTCACCGACAGCGCCTGCTGCGACGGAAGTGTCTTCGCCGTGCAGCCAGCAGCAAAAATGGCGACCAGCAGTATGAGTCCTGTTTTGATACGCATGTGTAGCCTCCGTTGAGGGCCAGAGTCCTTGGAACATTCAGGGTGTTCTGGTTGGTTGAATGGTTCGTTAGCGCCCGTAGGTTTCGGATCCACGAGACTCACTCTCGATCTACCTCAATCCCGCTCCCCGCCCGGAACACCCTTGGGGGGATTTCCTAGGGTAAGCCGTTGGCACTTTCAGCCGCGATCTGGCCGAATGCGTGATAACCTAGCAGCCGGGGTAACTTCCGCGTAGGGTTTTCACGGGGGGACTTACCCGAATCACGGTGTGGTAAATTCGCCATGCCAATCGAGGGGACTTGCCATGTCGAAGGTGTTGTTCGCAATTTCACTAATGACTCTGCTGGCTTGTGGTTCTGGGGATTCCGACTCAGGATCGGCCGGCAGCGCTTCAGACGCACCGCCGGTATCGGCTACGGCGCCGACGGATAGCGAAGTAAAGGCCGCGGGCGGCGAGCAGGCAGAA
>JAFDAW010000237.1 GCA_019313605.1 Deltaproteobacteria bacterium | reverse complement strand
CGGCACCGGGGCTCCCCGGGGGACAAAACTCGGGTTCGCTCCTATTAGACCACATCCGGCTCCCCGATTCAGGCCAATAAACACCTCATTTTGGACAATTTTTTTGCACATGTGGCGATTAGGGGTGTACGTTGACTGCATGATCACGGTTCTGATCGCCGACGACCACAGCGTAGTCCGAGAGGGTGTCCGCCACCTGATCGAAACCGAAGGTGACATCAACATCTGTGCCGAGGCATCGGACGGTCGCGAGGTCCTCGAGCAGGTCGAAAAGAACAAGCCCGATCTCGTGATCCTCGACATCTCCATGCCCCGGATGAGCGGCCTGGAGACCCTCGAGCGCATCCGAACGAAACATCCGGGCACCAAGACCATCCTGCTCTCCGTGCACGCAGATCCTCCGATGATCCAAAGTGCGGTCGCTTTGGGTGTGGACGGTTACGTGCTCAAGAACGCGCGAAGAAGCGAAATCATTTCCGCGATTCGCGCCGTCGTTCGGGGTGGGAGTTACTTCAGCCCGACCGTTGCCCGCGAAATCGTGGCGCAGATTCGCGACCCGCAGCCCGCCACCGAGCAGCCGTTCTCGGTTCTGTCCGCCCGGGAGCGGGAAGTTCTGCACCTGATCGCCGAAGGCCTCGCCGCCAAGGAAATCGCGGTACAGCTCGGCATCAGCACCAAGACCGTCGAAGCACACCGCACCAGCCTGATGCGCAAACTCGGCGTCCGAAAGGCGACCGAACTCGTGCGCTACGCGGTGCGCCACGGCCTGATCGAGGCCTGATCCGCCAGACTCAGACAAGACCGAAAGATCCCTTCTCCGACTACTCCCGACGCATGACCGCCAGCATCTCGACGTGCGGGGTCTGGGGAAAGAGATCGAAGCACTGCGCGTCGATCAGCTGATACCCGTGGTGATCGAATACCGAAAGGTCCCGTGCGAGTGTCGCTGGATCACACGAGAGATAGATGATTCGCTCGGGTTCCGCCTTGGCGATCTGTTCGGCGACCGCTTCGCCGAGACCGCTGCGCGGCGGGTCAACCACCACCCGGTCGGGATGGAGACGTGCAATCTCCAGATCGTCCAGCGCAGCCTCGACCGAACTCGCGAGTACGCGCACGTTGTCGATACCCGCTTCCCGAAGATTGACTTCCAGATCGCCGGCCGCGACCGGATTGGATTCGACGGCCAGGACGTCTTCGAAGTTCCGAGCCAGGCCAAGTGTGAAGAAGCCCGCTCCGCAAAAAAGATCGAACACTCTCCGGCCCGTTCCAGCAGCTCTTGCAACAGCTGACGAGAGTGCGTCGAGAAGCCCCGCGTTCGACTGAACGAAGACGCCTGGCGACACACCGATGCGATCTTCGCCGACGGGCAGCCACAAACGCGAGCCACCCGTCGCGGGCAGTGGCAGCGCGCGTGTCACGGGCGCGTCGAGATCGGCGCTGCGGCCTGTGACCAACTCCCATTCGCCGTCGGCTCCAGGCGGGTCGTCGGCCAACTCCGAAAGGTGTACTTCGAGTTCCTCGGCCAGGATCGGGCAGCGGCGGGTTGCGGCGATGGCATGCGAGCGCCGACGCCGATATCCCACCTTTCCCGCCGAGACCACGACCCGGCTGCGGGTCCGGTAGCGGTAGGGAGATCGCGATGGCGTGATGGGCAAGGCGATGTGATCGGGTAGCGCGAAGCCACCGATTCGCTGCAGTGCCGCAAACGCGATCATTCGCTTTGCATCGAGTTGGGCCGCGTAGTCGACGTGCTGCCACGCGCAGCCGCCACAAGATCCGAAAACCGCGCAAACCGGATCCACACGTTGGGGACCGGACCCGAGCAGCGCCTCGACGACGCCGCGCGAGTAGCTGGATCGGAGATCTGTGATCCGCACGCGAACGCGATCCCCTGGAGCGGTGAAGGGGACGAAGACCACCCGGCCATCGGACGCGTGACCGACACCGTCCCCGCCCGCAGCGAGTTCCTCGATCTCGAGTTCGATCAGCGGCTCGGAGTTCGATACCGCAGGCGATCTTCTCGCCTGGCGACGACTCGAACCTCGTTTTCGACGGGCGATCGCCTTACTCCCTTCTCGCGTCCAAGGTCTTAGCGTGACCGCATGAACGAACCCGCACGGGGTTCCCGACGGCCACACCAGGGGCAAAAACGCATGAACGCACACGAGGTCGGCCAGCGGCAGCGCGGGCAGCGATCGGGCAACTCGGAGTGCGACCAGACGCGCTTGACCTTGCGTTTACACAGAGGGCAGTAGCGCATAAAGGGGCGCAGTTGCCCCTCGCAACCCCGGCCCGCGCAGGTCCGAGTGGCCTTGGCGTCTTCGGGTGGCGCCTTTCCGTTGCCCTCGAAGCGCCCCGGATAGCACCAGGGGCAAGCATCCCATTCGGGACGCACGCCGCGCTCGCAATCCCCGCAGACCAGCGGAAAACGGGTGACGTCTCGGTAGGAGTTATCGGAAGTTCCGCACCAGGGGCAGTACTGCATCTCTTCGGCGATCGGACTGTCGCAGCGTCGACAAGAAAAGCTCATTCCGAGACCCTTGCCGTGAACGCGGCGAAAGGCATTGGCCTGCACGGCGAGCGGAGACGGCGGCGCTTTGCGTTTACGCCGCACCTTCTTCACAGGCGTGGGGCGCGACGCCTGACTGAACGCGCGCTCGAGTGCGGTGTAGAGTTCGCCCGCGTCCACGTAGCGGCGTCGCGGATCGAAGCGCGCAGCTTTGCGCAATACCGGTTGTATTGCGTCGGGGACCTTGGCACAAAACCGCTCGTGCCCCTCGGGCGGCCAGTCGAAGGGCCACGTCGGCAGCACGCCAGTAAAAACTTCATACGCGATCAATCCGAGAGAGAACACATCGGACGTAAAGCGACCTCGCCCGTAGGCTTGTTCGGGCGCCATGTACCCCAGCGTTCCGGCATCCGTCACGGTGCGCTCGACTCCCTTCGAGAAGCGCGCAGAGCCAAAATCGGTCAGCGCCGCGCGACCATTCTCGAAGATCAAGATATTTTCGGGCTTGACGTCCCGGTGAAAGATGCGCCGCTCGTGGGCATAGGCGAGCCCGGAAGCGACCTCGCGGATGATCTCGAGCGCCGTGCCTGCGGATCGTCTCGCGCGGCTGTAGTTGGCGAGGTTGGAAACCGCGAGGTCCGTGACGATCGCAAAGCGGCCATCGATCCAGTCGGCATTGCGAATCGAGACGACACCAGGGTGATCGAGCCGGCTCGCAATGCGCGCCTCGTGCTCGATCTTCTTGCGGCCCCACTCTGCAACCGAGTCGGGGTAGGCGAGCTTGAGCGCTACCGCGCGATTTTCAACCGTATCGCGCGCCTTCCAAACCTCGGCGAACGCACCTCGACCCACCTTCCGATCAAGCCGGTACTTTCCCACCCGAGAACCGCGCCGCAACTGGCTGGCCAATCAACCGTTCTCCCGACTTCCGAAACCCAGTTCGGCCAACTCAGCGCGCACGCTCGTGCCATCCGCGAGCAATTCACGCAGCGCCCGGATGGCCGGCCGATCCCAGCGATCTGCGGGAATTGCAAAATCATAGTACTCGGCCTGGAGGCTTTGAAAGCGCAATCCGGCCTGGCGGGCAACGGTTTCAATCGTCACCCCCCAATCTGCGCGCCCCTGCGATACCGCTGCCGCAACCGCAAAATGGGAGCGAGGCTCGTAGGGGTAGCCGGGCGGCCGGCGCTCTCCGAGCAACTGGTCGATCAAGATGCGCGTGCCGCTGCCCCGGTTGCGATTGACCATCCGCAGCTCCGGATCCGCGACTAGCGATTCGATGTCCCGGGTTTCGTCGGCTCGGGTGACGACACCCTGTTGGCGCGCGTAGCCCGGCAAGAGGCGCAGTGAAGCCTCGAGGAAGGGCCGGTTGTATTCGCCGCTGGCGGGATCGAGCAGATGAATCGGCGCGGCGTCGCACTCTCCGCGCAACGCCGCGCTCAAGCCCCCCTGGCTCCCGACGGCGAGCAGCTTGACGCGAAAGCCTTTGCGGGCGAGCGCGCCCGCGATGACGTCGAGCCCCACGCAATGGCTGCCGATCGCGACGAAGTCCGCGACCTCGAGTTCGCGCGAGAGCAGTGTGACTTCCACCTCTGCATCGGCGTCGACGATCTCGGTGTTGCGCGGGATACGCACGAAACCATCCGCTCGACTGAACGAGGTGACGGAGCCGCTGCCCTTGCCCATGGGATACGCGGCCAGTTCGCCATCGGGGCGACGCACCAGGCCCACCAGCAGGTATTCGAGGCGCCCGCGCTCGGACGAAGTCTTGGTGGCCAGACGGGCGAGCCGGTGTTCTCGATCACCCGGCGGGAGCCCGGCGAGCTCGCGAATCACCGGGGCGACGAATTCGTGAAAGGTGAATACCGCCGAGGTCGGGAAACCCGGCAGGACGACGACCGGAATGCGACCACTCGCTGCCAAGCAGATCGGCTTGCCGGGCTTGAGGGCGACACCGTGTACGGTGATTCCGGGGTCGAGTTCCGCGACCACACGAGCGTTGAGGTCGCCCTCCCCCTTCGAGGTTCCACCCGAGAGGATCACCAGATCGGCGCCCTTCAGCGCATTGTCCAGCGCTGCCCGAAGCC
>JAFDAW010000024.1 GCA_019313605.1 Deltaproteobacteria bacterium | reverse complement strand
TCGATGGGTTGAAGTGGGCGTTCTCGTCGTACTTCGGGTCCAATTATTTTCCACTCACGCTCTCGTCTCATATGCTCGACCGGTCCCTGTTTGGCGATCACCTCGGCGGGCACCATCTGACCAGCGTCGCCCTTCACGCCCTCAATTCCCTTCTTCTATTTGCCGCGCTCTTCTCGATGACCCGCGCGCGAGGCCCGAGCGCAGTCGTTGCAATGCTGTTCGCCGTTCACCCGTTGAATGTCGAATCCGTCGCCTGGATCGCCGAGCGGAAGAACGTGCTGAGTACGACCTTCTGGATCCTCTCGATGTGGGCGTACGTGGGCTACACGAGGCGCACGAGCTTTGGGCTTTATCTGTGCACGGCACTGGCGTTGGCGCTGGGGTTGCTCGCGAAGCCGATGCTGGTGACGCTTCCCCTGACCTTTCTACTGCTCGATTACTGGCCGCTGGATCGCATCCGAAGGGGGAAGTCGAAAGAGGCAGGGAGCGCACCGTCTGTTCCGCGGCGCACTGTCAGTTTCTTGATTGCGGAAAAGCTGCCGCTGTTGGCGATCTGTGTCGCTTCTAGTGTCGCGACGATGCAGGCTCAAAGCCGGGGGATTCTATCGACCGAGACGCTTCCGCTGCTGGATCGCCTCTCCAATGCTGTCGTCGCCTACGTGCGGTACCTGGGCAAGATCGCCTGGCCCGCAGACCTCACGATGCATTACCCGCACCCCTACATGCCCGCAATGGGAGGCCAACCATTCGAAGTCTGGCAGATTGCAGCAGCGGTTACGCTTCTCGTTGGCGTGTCGATTCTCGCAGTCCTGGCCGTGCGGCGACGCTATCTGCTGGTGGGTTGGTTCTGGTTCCTGGGAACACTCGTACCGACGATTGGCCTGGTGCAGGTGGGAAACCAGGCGCTCGCCGATCGCTACACCTACGTGCCCGCGATCGGCCTGTTTCTGGCGGTGTCCTGGGCGGGTTCCGAATGGATCGCGCACTTTCGCGTCTCCCGTCCCGGTGCGAGCCGTGCGTTCTTGGCAGCCGTGGGGGCGGTCATTGCCGCGCTCGCGCTGGCGTCGTGGTATCAGGTTGCCTACTGGCGGGATTCGGTCTCTCTCTTCGAGCACACCCTCGCAGTCATCCCGAAGAACCCGAAGATCCGTTACAACCTCGCCAACGAATATCGGTCGCGCGGCGACATGGATGCGGCAATTCGCAACTATCGCACTGCACTCGAGACCGATTCTGACTCGGTCGCGACGCGCATCAACCTGGGCAATGCGTTGCGCTCGAAGGGCGATCTGGACGCCGCGATCGAGGCGTATCAATCGGCGCTGGATCGCGAGCCTCGAAACGCGAACGCCCATAACAGTCTGGGAACGGTTCTTCGTGCAAAGGGCGACGTCGACGAGGCGATTCTCCGCTACCGCTACGCGATCACACTCGATCCGGATTTCTATCTCGCCCATTACAACCTCGCGAACGCACTGCAATCGAAAGGTGAATTCAAAGAGGCGGTCGCCCACTACTTCGAGGCTCTCAAAGAGAACGTTCGCGACCCCAAGATATTCAACAATCTGGGAAACGCCTTTTGGAATCTCGGTCGAACGGAAGACGCTGAGACCGCTTACCGCGTTGCGATCGAAGCCGATCCCAAGCATTACCGGGCCCAAAACAACCTCGGCGTTCTACTCGCGAGCCAGGAGAAGTTCGGCGAGGCAGTTCCCCACTACTTATTGGCGATCGCAGCGTCGTCCGATTACGCGCCGGCCTATAACAACCTCGGAGATGCGCTCCGCGCGCAAGGAAATCTCGACGCGGCGATCGTCGCATACACGGAGGCGCTGCGTGCAGATCCCGGATTCGCAGAGGCGTCCGAAAGCCTCGCGAGTGCGAGGAAGAAATCGGAAGGTCTGCACGAGTAGAGAAGTCGTGCCGCTGTCCAATCAATTCAGGTCGAGTCAGCCGCGTTCAGTCCAGAAGCAAAGCGAAGGCGTCCAGGAATCGGGCGACTTCGGCGGCTGATCGATCCTGTGTCGGAGTGACGATCCCAAACTGGTAGAGGCGCCGCCCAACCAACAGCAGTCGGATCTGAAGCACGCGCTCGCCGCTGGGATCGAGCAGCACCAGGAAGCGGCCTGAGTTTTCTCCGAGCGAAATGGCGCTCTCTTCGAGCAGTTCACCGGCGACGGCAGTTCCCTCTCGCGCAGCGTCCAGGATGGAGTCGGGGCCATTTTGCGCGAGGAACTCGTCCGGGTAATCGGAG
This sequence comes from Deltaproteobacteria bacterium, assembly GCA_019313605.1. Lineage (GTDB taxonomy): Bacteria > Myxococcota_A > UBA9160 > UBA9160 > SMWR01 > JACZVU01. Next base: position 18,638 of record JAFDAW010000024.1, on the reverse strand, counting down.
AAGCTCACGATGTATTTGAAGCCTTCGTGATCCAACTCGCGGGATCGCAGGGTGATCGAGCCCGCAGCGGTTTCGACCTCCTGCGAGGTCTCTGCGGGGATCGCGGGCATCTTGATCGAGAATCGCCCGCCCTTCGAGCGGACCTCCACCCAATCGCCGGGCCCGCATGAGGCGATCAAAAGCGAGAGTGACAGCGCGAGGAGGAATCTCATGGTGGGCCCTCGAAGAGAAGGGCAATCTGCGCGGTTGGGCAAGGGCCTTCGGTTGCGGCGGTCGGCGTGAAGCCGGGTTAAGCTGAACGATGCCATGCGGAGAAGTGCGTGCTTCAAGGGCTGACACAGCTGCTCGAGCTACAGCGAGTGGACGACGAACTCGTCGTCCTCCAGACAGACTATGACGGCCTGCCCGGCCACCGGGAGCGGATTGAAGCCGAGCGCAGCGCCTGCGACGAGCAACTCGAAGCCGCCAAGCAGGCGGTACAGGACGCCGAAGGCGGCATGCGCCAGGCTGAGGGCGCGCTTCAAGACCAGGAAGCGTTGCTGCAAAAGCTCGAAAGTCAGCAGTTTCAGGTCAAATCCAACGACGCCTACACGGCCTTACTCAGCGAAATGGACCATGCCCGAGAGTCGATTTCGGAGCACGAGACCAAGATTCTCGAGCATATGGACGCGCTCGAACAAGCTCGCGGCCAGTTGGCGGACGCCGAAAAGAACGTCGCTGAAACCCGCTCGCGACTGGAAGCCGAGCGGCGTGCGATCGAAGCCCGCGACGAGGAATGCACCCGGGAGATTGTGCGGCTCCAGGCACTTCGCGCCGAGGTGAGCCCGGGTGTCGAGCGGGAATTGCTGTCCCACTACGAACGCGTCGCAAAACGGCGCAGACCCTCGGTGATTCTGGTCAAAGAGGAGCGTTGCGGGGGCTGCCGAGTCGGTATTCCCCCCCAATCTTTCATCGAAATCCTCCGGGCTGAGTCGATTGTCACGTGCGGCAACTGTTCCCGGATCTTGATCCACGCCGATAAATTGGAGCCGCCGGCTGGATCCTGAATTGCCGAAACGAAAATCAGTAATAAAACGACGGTTTATCCCCGTAGCTGCGAATCCGTTGCCGGCTCCGGGCGGCGTGTTCGAAAAAATTAAAAAACTGTTATAAAACAATAAGTTGCGAGATTGTTCCGACGAGCGTACGAACCCCGGTCGAGCATGGCGCTCTGCTATCATTGGGTGAAATCGCGGGCACGGATCGGGCCGTGTCCTCCTCCAGCGACGGACTATGAAAAGAATCGACCGGTATTGGGATTGTTTGGATCAGGCGATGGAAGCATCGCATGGCGGTCGGACCGATGAGGCGTTGGCGTGGCTCGATGAAGCACTCGTCGCGCACCCGGACGGTGCAGAAGCCCACAACGGCCGCGGCGAAATCCTCTGGGACGACGGTAAGATCGACGAGGCGCTCCACGAGTTTTCACGCTCGCTGAGCGCCGATCCCAAGTTCACGACCGCACACCTGAATCGGGTGGAACTCCTCGTGGAGGACCTCGGCGAGTTCGAGCAGGCGGTCACCCTCACGGACGAACTCCTGTCCGGAGACCCCGAACTCCCGCGCCTCGATCGCACCACGCAGGCCGAGATCCATTACTTGAAGGCCAAGGCGGTCTTCTATCTCGACGATCTCGAGGGCGCTCTCTTCCTGGTCCGGCGCGGCCTGAAGACGTCGGGCGAAGTTTCGATCTACCGGGCCTTCGAGGGGCAGATCCTCTTCGAATTGGGCCGCTTCAGCGAGGCCCGACGGTCTCTCATGTCTGCGACTGCGCTCGACGCCGAGTCGAGCCACGCCTTCTACCACCTCGCGCTGGTTCACGAGAGGTTGGAAGAGGACGAACTCGCCGAGGCGTGCTTCGACCGCGCGAACGCGCTGGACCCCGACCATTATCCCCTGCCGGCGCGGGTCGACGACGCGTTCTTTCGCGCCGTCGTGATGGAAGCCCTCGACAACCTGCCGCGCTCGATTCGGGAATACATCGCCGACGTTCCGATCGTGGTGGAGGATTACCCCTCGGAATCGATGATCGCGGAGCAGAACGTGTCGCCGCAGGTTCTCGGCCTCTACATCGGTGTGCCGCGAACCGAGGCCGAATCGGTGCAACACGATGGGGACTTCACGCGGGTGATCCTCTTCAAGAGTAACGTGGAGAAGATCTGTCGCGATCGCGACGATCTGATCGAGCAGATCCAGATCACGGTTCGTCACGAAGTGGGACACCACCTCGGTCTCAGCGAAGAGGATCTCGAGCGACTGGGGCTCGCGTAAGCGGTCTCGAGCGCTCGACGTTTCCCGCCGCCGGCCCTGCAACGGGCCGAATCCTTCCGAACAGGATCGCGCTTCGTCCACTAGACTGACCGCATGTCCTCCCTCGTCGGCGAACTCGAATCCATCGTGGGCCCGGACGGCTGCCTCCACCGCCCCGAAGAGTTGCTCGTCTACGAATGTGACGGATCGACTCTTCACTCGGGAAAGCCCAGCGCGGTCGTGCTTCCGCGCAGCCGGGAAGAAGTCTGCGGTGTCGTGTCGACCTGCCGCGCCCACGGCGTGCCGTTCGTGCCCAGGGGGGCGGGCACCGGTCTTTCCGGCGGTGCGGTTGCGAACGATGGGGCGGTGATCATCGAGTGCTCCCGAATGAATCGGATTCTCGAGGTCAACGTCGAGGATCGCTACGCGATCGTCGAGCCCGGTGTGATCAATGCGGATCTCTCCAAGCGAACCCTGGAGCACGGTCTCTTCTACGCGCCGGATCCGTCCAGTCAGCTGGTTTGTACGATCGGCGGTAACGTCGCCGAAAATTCCGGCGGCCCACACACCCTCAAGTACGGAACGACGACCAATCACGTTCTCGCCATCGAACTCGTGTTGCCGGATGCGAGCGTGGTTCATCTCGGATCCCCAAGCGGTTTCGCGCCGGGCTACAACCTCGTCGGCGCGGTCGTCGGCAGCGAGGGTACGCTCGGAATCGTGACGCAGGTAACGGTTCGACGCGTCGAGACCTTGCTCGTGAGCTTTCCAGATGTGGTGACCGCCTGTCGCGCGGTCGGTGGGATCATCGAGTCGGGGCTCACTCCCGCGGCACTCGAAATCATCGACCGCCGTACGATTGCGGCCCTCGAGGCCAGCGTCTATGCGGCGGGACTTCCCGCCGACGCCGGAGCCGTGCTGATCGTCGAACTCGACGGTGCGGCGATCGCACTGCCCTCCCAGGTGGAACGCGTCAAACAGATCAGCACGCGCGAGGGAGCCACCCAGGTGGAGGTGGCGGCGGACGAGTCCGAGCGTCAGCGCTTTTGGCGCGCCCGAAAAGGCGCCTTTGGTGCAATGGGGCGTCTGGCACCGGATCTCTACGTTCACGACGCGGTGGTTCCGCGCAGCAAGTTGCCCGAGGTTCTCGATGAGATTTGCGCGATCGGAGACCGCTACGAGCTGACGCTCTCGAACGTGTTTCACGCCGGGGACGGAAACCTTCACCCGAACATCTCGTTCGATCGCCGCGACCCCGATGTGCTCGAGCGTGTGATCGCCGCCGGCTCGGAAATTCTCGAGTGCTGTGTCCGAGCGGGTGGTGTCATTACGGGAGAGCACGGCATCGGAAACGAAAAGCGCGAATTTCTACATCTCGTCTTCAGCGAAGCGGATATGGACGCCATGAAGGAGTTTCGCGATTGCTTCAATCCGGACGGGATCTGCAACCCGGGCAAGATCTTCCCGACTACGCGATTTTGCGTCGAGTCGAATCCGAAATCACGCGGCTACGACCGCATTGAATTCGACTGATGATTGCCCCCGATCAAATCGATGCGCTGCGGGATGCCGTTGGGGACGGAGGTCTGCAGGAGCACGCCCCCGTCGATCTGGACGGGTTGACGGCTGCACTGACCCTGAGCCCAGCTGATGGCGAAGGCTTGTCTCGAACGTTGGCGGTGCTCCGAAATTGCGGGCTCGCGGTCGCGGTGCGCGGCAGTGGGAGCTACGCGGGCGTCGGAAATCCGCCGATCGGTCTGGACGCGTTCTTGTCGACCGGGCGCCTCGTGGGGATCGAAGAATTCGATGCCAGCGAGGGCGTCTGTCATGTGCAATCGGGTACGCCACTGCGCGACGTGCGAGATGCCCTGGCTGGAAGCGGTTGGGAGCTTCCTCTAGACCCGCCCGGCCGCGACTCGACGGTCGGCGGTTGTATCGCTGCCGCGTCGGTTGGGCCGCGCGCCCTCGGTCTTCCGTGTGATCAGGTACTGGGATTGACGGTATCGCTGACGTCGGGAGAGCGCGTTCGCTGCGGTGGCCGGGTCGTGAAGAACGTGACGGGTTACGACCTCAACAAACTCTACTCCGGATCGTTTGGTAGCCTCGGCGTGATCGAGTCGGCCTGGTTGAGGCTCCGCGCGGTTCCCGAACGCTCGGCGAGTTGTGAAATCCAGAGAAGCGATGCGGCGGGTGCCTGTTTGGCGGCCATCGCGGCTGCGCGCTGTGTGTCCAGGCGTGTCGCCGCCATCGCGACGAACGGCGCCGACGGTTGGAGGGTGGTGGTCGAACTGGCCGGCGACGCTCCGACGGTTGAACGCGACCTCGCGTGGCTTCGCGACGAGTACGGCGCGAGCGATACGGCGCAGGAAGCCATCGAACAGATCCGTGACCTGCAACTGGAAGTGCCAGCTCCGCTTGGGCTGCGCTTTCGGCTCGGCGCGCTTCCCTCTCGGCTCGAATCAACGCTGGTCGAACTCCGAGCCGGCGGCGCTTCGCTGCTCGCGTATCCGGGGCTTCAACTCGTCTACGCGAGTTTTTCCCTCGACGCATCGCCGGACGAAGCTGACGTGGAGGCGATCTTCCACAACGTCAAATCCGTCGCCCACAGCGCGGGTGGTGGTTACGTGTGCGAAGCCGCGCCGACTTCCGTCAAAGCGGGTCGGGATATGTTTGGCGATCTGGGCGCGAGCGCAGCAATCGTCCGAGCGCTCAAGCAGCGTTTCGATCCGACGGGCGTGCTGAATCCGGGTCGCTTTGCGGGCCGCAATTGATCGACGACTGAATCGCGCGCGATCGAAGAATGGATCGATGAATGATGGATCAGAAATGATGGGCGAGAACTGGCCGGCGATCTACGAGAGAACGCTCGATTGCGTTCACTGTGGCCTCTGCCTCCAGACGTGCCCGACCTATCGGGAAACCGGCCGCGAGAGTTCCTCTCCGCGCGGGCGCATCTATCTGCTGCGGGCGGTCGCCGAAAATCGCGCTTCGCTGGGTGATGTGATTTCGGATGAGGTCTATCTCTGCCTGGGCTGTCGCGCCTGCGAGACCGCGTGCCCGTCGGGCGTCAAGTTCGGATCGATGATCGAACTCGCGAGAGCGGAAATCGATCGCTCCGGATTGAGACGGGGCTGGGCGCCCCGATTGGAGCGCTGGGCACTGCGCGGGCTGGTCGCGAACCCCCGACGGTTGTCGTTCGCAATTTCACTCCTTCGCGTCATTCAGCACCTCCACCTCGATCGGCTCGCCGCCAGGTTGTTGCCGAAGGCATGGCGCGAACTCTGCGCACTGGCTCCTCGCGTGCCGCCAGCGGTCGAGCGCAGGCCATTGCCGGCGTTTACGCCCGCACTTGGAGAAAAGCGCGGCCGCGTCGCGCTATTCGTCGGATGCGTGATGCCCGAACTCTTCGGCGCCATCAACGCAGCCACGGTTCGCGTACTGTCCCGCAACGGCTTCGAAGTGGTGGTTCCCGAATCTCAAGGCTGCTGTGGCGCGCTGCACGCGCACACCGGCGATCTCGAGTTCGCGCGTGAACTCGCGCATCGAAACCTCGAGGCCTTTTCGGCGGCTGATTTTGACGCCGTGATCGTCAATTCAGCGGGTTGCGGAGCCGTGTTGCGGGAGTTGAAGGAGTGGCTCGGGGGTGAGGGCGATTCGCTCGCGAGTCGGGTGCGCGATGTATCCGAGTTTCTCGACGCAGCTGGGCTGCGCCCGCCCGAGGGGCGGATCGAGTCGACGGTGTGTTACGACGACCCTTGCCACCTGGTCCACGGCCAGAGGGTCGATGCGGCACCACGCAGGCTGCTCGAGCAGATCCCAGGCATCAAGCTCCAGGACCACGACGACCCGGAGGGCTGCTGTGGCGCAGCGGGGATCTACAACCTGACTCACCGCGCGATGTCGCGCGCAGTCCTCGATCGGAAAATACAATCGCTAAGCGCCGCGGATCCCGACTACGTTGCAACCGGGAATCCGGGCTGCCTGATCCAACTGCGCGGCGGAGTGGTTGCCGCCGGACTGAAAGCAGCGGTGGTTCATCCGATCGAACTTCTCGATCGAGCCTACGCGTCGCGCGCCGTCGAACCGTGACGGTCAGCGATACAGGAATGCGTCTGGGGTTTCTCGCGGAGAATTGATGCGCGGGAACGCGCCGAGGCTCAGATCTGATAGAGAACCCTGCAGAACCAACGAGAACGGAAGAATGGATTCTCGAGCGCGAACCATTCCGTAGCGCTCGCGCATTCCTCGATAGGTGTAGGTGGATTCTGCCATCGGTCGCGTGTCGATGTCCCCCGAAAGCCCGACACGGGCGCGCTCGAACACGACATCGCGATTCGCGTCAGCGACGATCACGTCGTCTGGGTCGAGCAATGAATTGCGGAACGAGGTTTCCTCTAGATTGGCGACCATTAGCGCGAAACGCTCCTCAGAGAGGTCCTGGTAGACTTCGATGGGTGGATCCTTTTCGTCGCCACTCGGGCCGATGAATAGCAGCTTGATGGTACGCCCCCCGATCAACACGATTCCGGCCGGGTGCAATTCCCCGTTGACTGGGTCGTCGTCGATCAATTCTGCGTCGAGACCCAGGCCCCGGGGGCCGGCAAATTCGGGATTCTCGACGATGAATCCCCGAGAGATCCGAATTTGCTGAGGGGTGGCGTGGGTGATTTCCGCGCGGACGGCGCCACCCGCGCGCATCCCGGCATGGGTATCCGGATATTCCCGGGCGACCCGGCGATACATCGCGATCCGCGTGTCTCGGCGATCTTCGCGGCTCGCGAATGCCTCCGCTTGCCCGGCTGCCCTTTCTCTCAATTCTGCGAGTTCGTCGACGTCGTAATTGGGATCCTGCAGTGCGAGGTTGTACACCGCGATTTGATTGTCCCGCTTGCCTTCGAAGGCCGACAGCCAGTCGCGTACGTCTGCCGTCCGCTCACCACCGGGATTGCGTTCGAGATAGCTGCGCCCGTAGACGGCGGCCAGGCGCGCCGTCGGTAGAGACCTCATCCAGGGCAACTGCAGCAAGCGCATCGGAAACGCGATCATGGTCTGTCCGATCGCCGGGAGGTCGATCACCCACTCGAGCGGTCCCGGCAGGCGGCGGTCTGCAGGCCCGCCCGCCCACTGACCGAGCAGGACCCACTTGGCTCTATTCTTGCGATCCTGGCTGCGTGCTTTGCTGAAGGCCATGTAGGGATTGCTCGCCGGATCATTGATGAGCGCGCGCGCGTGCCTGACCATGTTGGACTGATGCGGATCCTCTTCGGCGATTTCATCGAGGGCCTGCCACATCTGTACTTCCTCACCCTGCTCGCCGAATGCAATGGCCTTGGCGAAGTGCGCTTCGTCGGTGAAGGGCCCTTCTGGTTCCGATCGGAGCAGTTCGTTCGCGGCCGCCACGACGTCGCCGTCTGGGTCGAGCATTGCGACCGACAGCTGTCGCGCAGGAGCTGAAACCGGTGCCATGTCTAGAGCGACCTCGAGGGTTCGACTTCGCTTATTGCGCTCGTGGACGAGCCTCCGGTCGGCTTCGTCGCGAAGTGCGTATGCCACAGGATCTTCGGGCTTGAAGTCCAAAGCGCGATCCGCATAGACGAGAGCCTGCCTCGTGCGATTGGCCTCCAGCGCGCGCTGTGCTCCGCGCACGGATCGCGCGTAGAACGTCTCTGCGAGTCCGATGTCTCCCTTTTCGATGAGGGGCTCCAGTTTGGCGACTTCGGGAGCGTCTGGATAGCGGGCGACAAATTCCTTCCAGTGGGCAAGTGCCTGCCGGCGCTGCAGCGGCAGCTTCTCCTGGTTGTAGACCTGGATCGCATAACTGAGCACGGATCGTGCGAGGCGGTAGGGAGCCAGGCTCATCGTCATGATCGACTTGCCGACCGGCTCGGCGAGGGCGTTGAAGGCGCGCCCGAAAGTGATCACCCACGCATCGCGGATCCGCGCGGATGCGAGTGCGAGAGGATTGTTCTTTGCGGCTTGCGAGAGCCGCTCGCGCAGGCCTGGGTTGAGATCGTCGTTCTCGAGCAGTTCACGGGTCGCATCGCGATAGCCGTACGAGGAATCGGTTGTTGCATTGACGAGGTCTGTTGCAACGGGAACGAGCCCAGTGGGGAGTTCGCCTCCGGCTTCGAGCACCGTGTCGATCGCGCGCAAGCGTCCGAGTAGGCGCTCCGCTCGCTCGACATCGGAGATCAGCGCCGCAGTCGCCAACTCGGCCGCCGCATAGTCGGCGACGTCGGGGATGCGGGTTGAAAACCGCACATTTGAATCGATCGTGCGGCCAATCGGTCGCGCGCCGGGCGAGCGACAGCCGGTCAGCCATCCGACGGCCAACACGCCAATCACGGCGGCGATCCATTTTCGATCAGGGCGTAAAGCGATCACGATCGATCCTAATTGAGTAGGCGAGGAATGCCTCCAGGCGGCGGGATGCCTCGAGTTTTTCGGGCGTTCCGTCGCGACTGGCCACCATCTCGTACAGTCGCGACGCACCCTCGACCAGTTCCTGGAAACGCACCGGGTCGAAGCGCAGGCTCTCCGGCGGGTAGGTGGTCGAGTATTCTACCGCGAGTTCTGCGTAGAGGTCTGCGAGTTCGATCAGGTGGCGGTTGAAATTCTTGCTGTCCGGGTGTCGGAAGCTGACGCGCTGTAACTCGCTGATCGCCCGCACGTCCCCGTTTACATCGGTCTTGCGGATCCCCACGAAGTAGTTGGCGCGCGCCACGTCTGCGCGTTCGAGTTCTTCCTGGACGATCGGCAAGTAGTGGGTGCCCTCGGTAATTGCAGCGAGGCCATCGAGCAGTGCGGTGCGCGCTTCGAACTCCGCGAGCACCGAGTCCGGATCGAGTTCGACGCGTTGGCTGACGCCCGTCGCATCGGCGTCGATGGCTGTCTCATCCTGGGGGTCGAGTTCTCGTGTCATCTGGGAGGCCTCGTAGAGCACGTCACAGATGTCGGCGCTGTCCAGCGCAACCAGCCTCAGGTCTTCGCTGAGATCCGCCGCGAGTCGGTAGCTTTCCGCCGCGAGATCGTAGGCCCGCAGGCGCTCGAGCGATCGCGCCTTCGCGAACGCCATCACCCCGTCCATATGGCCCGCCCGCAACGCGTCCGTGTGCAACTCTTCGAGATTTTCCAGCCGTAGCAGTGAGCTGCGGTAGACGTTTCGCCCGGTGAAGTCGCGCGCGGGTTCGAATCGGTAGGTGTCGTCTTCGATGTGTGCGCGCAGCACGGCGACGACTTCGAGCACGTTCTCCGTGGGTCGATAAACGGGGTCGACTTCCGGAGTCGACGCACACGCCGCGCAAAACGCGAATATCGCGCACGCGAGGATCGGATCGAGAAGCGAGAACCGGGATCTCATATCGTCGCCAAGCATACCAGCCCCGGAAAATGCCCGAGGCGGCGTGCCCCGATCCCTCTGGGGACACGTGGAGTGTTCTTTCGCTCGATCTCGGCGCGGAATACCAGATCCGCTCGCTCGAAACCCAATCGAACACGTGGGCGGTGCTCGTTGGGGAGTCGGGGGGAAGGGGCATTCGCTCCAACCCCATGTCGCTCACACCCCTTCCCCCCGACTCCCCAGCGAAACGGGTTGCCAGCGCGTGAAAAAGAACCGCCGCATTGGGTGACCCGAACCCGTAAAGCGTTACCTGGGCTCGGTGGCGTGAGCATTGGGTCGGGCTTTCAGTTTTTCTTGCTGCTCTTCTTTCTGCGCAGGACGACTGCGTTGAGCATCTTCTCCGTCGCGATCACCGCTGCGGCGAGCTGGTCCGAATCGACGCCGAGAGTCGTGAGATTCTCCATGGAGTCGTCCTCCGATTTCCAGGTGATCACGGTTTCCACGAGTGCTGTCGTTCGCCCTCCCGGTGGGATCCGCACGCGGAAGTCTGCCAGGCGCGGAACTTCGAGCTGGAGCTTCTTCGCGGCCTTTCGGATCGCGTTCATGAACGCGTCATAGCCTCCACCGCCACTGGCCTTGGCGGTCGATTTCTTGTTTCGATACGCGAGCACGATCTCCGCCTGCGGGGTTTCGTTCGTCCCGACGACGACCCGGTAGGATACGACCCGCACGCGTTGATCCGCGGGCGATTTGAGCACGTCCGCGATGATGTAGGGCAGATCTTCGACATTGATCCGATTCTTGTGTTCGCCGAGCTCGACGATCCGCTGAAGGACGAGTGCCTTTTCCTCAGTCCCGAGAGCGATGCCGAGCGCTTTGAGGTTGTGTTCGAGCGAAGCCTTTCCCGCCAACTTGCCGAGCGCATAGCGCCGCCGTTCGCCGAAGCGGGCCGGTAGCAATCGGCTCGCGTACAGTTCTCCCTTCGCGTCGCCGTCGGCGTGGATGCCTGCGGTCTGGGTGTAGACGTCACGTCCGACGATCGGCGTGTTGTCGGCGACGTCCTTTCCGCTGAAGGTTTCGACCAGACGCGACAGCGATGAGAGGCGGGCTTCTTTGACCCCGGTCTGGAATTCGGTGTGGTCGTGAATCGCGGCGACGACTTCGGCGAGCCTCGCGTTCCCCGTTCGCTCGCCGAGGCCGTTCACGCTGGTGTGAGCGCCCCGGGCACCTGCGCGAACACTCGCCAGTACGTTTGCGGCTGCGAGCCCATAGTCGTTGTGGGCGTGAAACTCGAATGTGACGTCTGGCCAGGTCGATACCATCAAGTCGACGTAGCGGGTTACATCGGCCGGTGACATGATGCCCAGCGTGTCCGCGAGATAGATTCGCAAGGTGCCGAGATCGCGCAGCAATTCCACCATCGCAAATACGTAATCGAAAGAGTCGCGAACTCCGTTCGACCAGTCTTCGAGATAGGCGTTGACCTTGATGCGCTTGCGCTTTGCGGCGCGGAAGGTCTGTGTAACGGCTTTGCGGTGCTCTTCGGGAGTCTGGCCGAGTTGAACACGACAGTGGCGTTCGGACCCCTTTGTGAGGAGGTTCATCACCCTCCCGCCGGTCCCCGAAATCCAATTGACCGACGTGCTCCCATCGCAGTAACCGAGCATCTCGACGCGCGGCAACATGCGCTTCTTCCGCGCCCAATCCGCTATGAGGTGCGCCGCCTCGCGTTCGCCCTCCGAGACGCGGGTCGAAGCGATTTCGATGCGATCGACCCCCACCTCGGTGAGCAGCAGCCGAGCCAGCTGGAGTTTCTCCGCGGGAAAATACGAGATGTCGGGGGTCTGCTCTCCATCCCGGAGGGTGGTATCCATCACTGCGATGCGTTTTTCGTCTGTGGGCTTCACGCCAATCTCCGAGTGGGCCGAGAGAATCTCGCTCGCAGTCTCGCGCTGTCAACCGGCGAGGCTTTGCCCAGGCCACTCCGGACCGTCTAACCTCGCCTGATGACCGAACCCCGCCAATCCCTGCCCATCCGGGAAGAAGATCGCGGCCAGCGCCTCGACCGGTTTCTCGCCGAACATCTGAGGCTCTCGCGCTCGCAGGTGCGTCGGCTGCTCGCGCGCGGCGCCGTGAGCGTCGGGGGGCGCAGCGTGAATGAAGACGCCAAGGGCTTGAATCTTCAGCCGGGGCCCGTCATCGAGGTGACCCCCTTCGCGAGGCCCGAAGACCAGCGGGCGCTGTCCGCTCCCGATCAGCCGCTCCCGTTGCTCGCGAGCGGAAGTGGCTGGCTGGCGGTCGACAAGCCCGCCGGGACTCCCGTGCACCCGCTCCGCGAGGATGAGGTGGACACCGCGTTGAACGCGCTGATCGGCCGATTTCCCGAGATTCATGGTGTGGGGGAGGGCGGTTTGCGAAGTGGGGTCGTCCACCGGCTCGACGTCGATACTTCGGGCGTGCTGCTGTTTGGGACGGAAGAGGCGGCCTGGCAGCGCTTGCGCGGAGCCTTTCGCGAGCACCTCGTCGAAAAGATCTATCGCGCGCTCGTGATCGGCGCACTCGAAGGAGAGGGGAGTCTCGAGGTCGGACTGGTCACGGCCCGCCACCGTCCCGCGCGGGTGCGCGTGGTCGCCGAAGCGGAACTCGAGCGGGCGCGCGGAGTCCACATCGGCGTGCTGCGTTGGCGCTCACTCGAAGTCTTCGGCGGCGTGACGCTCGTCGAAGTGAGGCCCAAGACCGGCTTTCTCCATCAAATTCGCGTCTCGCTGGCCCACCTCGGTTTTCCGGTCCTCGGAGACCGCACCTACGGCCCCGCGAGTGATCCGATCGCGGTGCCGCGTCAGATGCTCCACGCCGCTCACGCGAGCTGGGGCGAGATCGAGGCGAGCAGCCCGGATCCCGCTGATTTCGAGGCGGCACTCGCCGATTGCGCGGCGCTTTCCCGCGGAGCGTGATCCCGGTCAGCGTTTGCGCAGCAGCGTCAAACCATCGGCGATCGGCAACATCACGCATTCGACGCGGGGATCGGCGGCGACGAAGTCGTTGAATCTTCGGATTGCCAGGGTGTTTTCGTCGTTGGCCTCCGGATCGACGACTGCACCCGTCCACAGCACGTTGTCGACCAGGATGACTCCACCAGCGCGAATCAGCGGCAGCAGCGCTTCGAAGTAGGCGATATAGGCCGTCTTGTCGGCGTCGATGAACGCGAGATCGAAGTTCGGTTCACGGGCGAGATCGGCGAGTGTTTCGATTGCGGGGGCGATGCGAAGATCGATCTTGTGGGCGACTCCGGCTCTCTCCCAGTAGTGTCGACCGACGTTCGTCCACTCTTCGCTCACGTCGCAGCAAATGAGCTCGCCATCGTCGGGGAGTCCGCGCGCCAGGCAGAGTGCCGAGTAACCCGTGAAGGTGCCGATTTCGATCGCGCGCCGGGCACCGAGAATCCGCGCGAGAAGGGTCATGAAGGCGCCTTGCTCCGGTGCGATCTGCATGATCGCGACATCCCCGAGCGCCTGGGTCTTGTCGATCAACTCGCATTGGATTTCGTCTGGGGGCGTTCCGTGAGAGACGAGGTACGCGTGCAGCGCGGCGGTCAATTGAATAGACTTCGGTTTTTTTTCCACGGAGCCTATTCCCGATCAGTCGGCCTTCGCCTTGCTCTCCGCCTTCATCTGCAGCTGCATTGCGAGCGCCTTTTCGTCCTCGGCTTGCTGAATCATGCCCTTTGCCTGATAGAGAATCGACAAGTTGGTGTGACTCAGGGGGTCATCGGATTCGAGTTCGACGATCTTCAGGCCGGCTTCGATCGCGCCATCGAGATCTCCCTTGCGCTTCAACGTCATCGACAAACCGTTCCATGCAATGGCCAGGTCGGGTTCTGCGTCCACTGCGCGTCGGTAGCAATCGATCGCTTCGTCGATACGGTCCTCGGCGAAGTGTTTGAAGCCTTCTCGGTAGAGTGCACGGGCGCCGGACATTCGCGAATCCTAAATCAAGCGTCTGATTTCAGCGTTGGTCGAGTCTTTTTTCGGCTTGTCGCAGGAAGGAGTGAATCTCGTGACCCGTTCTGATGTCACCTGCTGCCTCGGCCAGTCCGATCGCCCGGGCAAAAATCTCGGCGGCCAGTGTCGGGTTGTCCGAATCGAGCAGCGACCGACCCAGGTCGCGGTGAGCCGCGGTGTCTTCTGGTTTGAGTTCGACGGCGCGTTGAAGAGGTTCGACGGCTTCAGCAGGCCTGCCCATTTCCATCAGGGTGCGTCCCAATCCCGCCCAGCTCCGTTGGTCGGTTGGATCGTTCTCGAGCAGCTCGCGGAATCGGGCTGCCTGGCTGACGAGGATGTCTGGGTCGCTTTGAGGCAATTGGGGGAGGTTACCGAAGTCCCGTCGGCGCGGCCCGCCAAGTGTTGGATTGTTTATCCGGCGGGTGAATCCTTCGGATGGCGGCGTGGACTTGCTTGGCCATTCGGTCAAAGGAGATTAGGATCCTGCCGGATCTCATGAAGTAACCAGCACGGCGTGAGACAGCCCCCTCCGCCCCTTCGATCTTTTTTTAGAGGTCTTCGCAATGCGCAAATTTCGAATGCTGATCATCGTAGCGGCCGTCGGCCTCGTCCTGCTGTGGCTTCTGGCGGGTGGCGAGGGTCCGTCGATCGAGGACGGCAGCATCCTGGTGATCCAGATCGAGGGCCGCTACTCCGAGTCGCAGGATCCGTCGCTGTTGGCACGGGTTCTGACGGATGCGGGGATGTCGTTCGCGGCGCTGCTCTCCGAAATGAAGAAAGCAGAGCGCGATGACCGCATTTCAACGGTGGTTCTGCGCATTCGGAATCTCGCCATCGGCTGGGGGCAGGCCCAGGAGTTGCGAGGTGCGATTCGAAGACTCGAAGAAGCGGGTCGCCACCCGGTCGCGTATCTCGAAGTCGCCGGGTTTGGCGCCAATCTCGAGTACTACGTGGCGAGCGCGGCGAGCGAAGTCCAGATTTCTCCCGCCGGTTTCGGTGGTGTCGTCGGCCTCGCGGGGGAGTATTTCTTTCTCGGCCAGATGTGGAAGAAATTCGGGATCGAATTCGATGTCGCCCGCGCTGGCCGGTACAAGAGCGCCGTCGAGACTTTGACCGGTGACGAGATGTCGGACGCCTATCGCGAGACCGCGAACTCCCTGCTCGATTCCATCAACCACCAGTTCATTTCCGGGATTGCGGAAAGTCGCAAGCTGACTCCCTCGGCCGTGCGAGCCATCATCGATATCGCGCCCATGACACCCCGGGATATGGTCGAGAACGGTCTCGCCGATGAAATTACGTTCTTCGATGAACTTCTCGAATCGCTCGAGGGTCCGATCGTAGAGGCGGCCGACTACGCGCAGATCGATCCCGCAAGCCTGGGATTCGATCCCGTCGCCCAATTCGCTCTGGTCTACGGAAGCGGCAACGTCGTGGTCGGCGACGGGAGAGCGACCTCCAGGGGAAACCCGGTGATGGCATCGGACACCGTGGCGGACGCGCTCGAAGCGGCGGCCGACGATCCCGAAATCGACGCGATCATCTTCCGAATCGATAGCCCCGGTGGATCGGTGCTCGCGGCGGACATCATCTGGAGAGCCGTGGAAGTCGCGAAGCGGAGCGGGAAGCCGCTGATTGCTTCGTTTTCGAACGTCGCGGCATCGGGCGGCTACTACGTCGCCGCCGGTGCGGACGCGATCCTCGCCCCACCTGCAAGCGTGACGGGTTCGATCGGCGTCTTCGCGCTCAGGCCGGTATTGAAGGGGCTTCTCGACAAGCTCGACATCAACGTGGAGACGATGACGCGAGGCGCACACGCGGGTATCCAGATTTCCTCGGAGCCGCTATCGCCGGAGACCGCTGCGGTTCTGGATCGCGAGGTCGAAGCGATCTATCGGCTCTTCATCGAACGGGTCGCGGCGGGGCGCGAGCTCGATTTGCAGCAGGTGGACGGGGTCGCTCAGGGACGCGTCTGGACAGGAGAGCAGGCATTCGAGCGCGGCCTGATCGACGAGCTCGGTGGTCTGAGCCAGGCGGTCTCGCGCGCCAAGCAGGCGCTAGGCCTCCACGCGGACGCGGATGTCGCGCTGGTTCCCTACCCCGAGGCGGGTTCGCTCTTCGATCAGCTGACCGACACGCTGAGGCGAGTATCCCTCGAAGCCGTACCGACTTCGTCGCTGAAGGGCCTTGCCGAGCGGATGCAGACCTGGTTCGAGGCGGCTCCGGTAGAGGCGCCGGCACTGGTTCCACCGTTCGCGTTCGACATCCGTTAGCGTCGAACTGGAAAGGGAGATTCCGTCGTGCGACTTGAGAAGATCTTCGAGGTCGATCGACCACCGGAACTCAGTTCCCGCATTGCGTCCCTCGACGAGACCCTGCTGAGCCTGTTCGCAGATGCCAAGACCGAAATCGTGGAGCGTGAAGGCAGTCGGCGAACCACCCAAACGCACTACAACGCGCTCGGCAGGGAAGGTGTCGCGACGTTTCACTTCCACTCCCTTCCCAACGGTCACATCTCGTTCGAGAAGGTTTGCGATGGAAACGTGTGGCAGGAACTCTCGGGCACGGTTTCGTTCAAGAAGCGAGGCAGCGGAACGCAGGTGACGCTGAAGATGGTTGGACGGACGAAGGCGCTCGTTCCAGAGTTCACGATCCGCTCACCGATGCGAGACCAGATCGAGCAGATGGCGTCATCGCTGCGAGCGTGCATCGAGGCGGGCGAGGCCTCCGAGTCCGACTAGCGATTGCTGGCTTTCTCTGATTGAACGCAGGGTTTCAATGGCCACTTTGATTGCCGAAGATGGTGTCGCTCTCTACGCGGAATCTCACGGTGCCGGGATCCCCGTGATCCTGTCGAACGGGTTGTGCACCACCTGCGAGAATTTTCGCCCGCAGGTCGAGGCTTTTGTCGATGCCGGCGCACAGCTGATCCTCTGGGATTATCGAGGGCACGGTCGTTCCGAATCCCCCGGCGATCCCTCCGCCTACCGATTTGATCGCGTCCTGGATGATCTCTGTCGCGTGCTCGATTGGGCGGCGCCGGGAAGACGGGCCGTGGTGGGAGGGGTTTCGTTCGGGGGGTTGGCGTCGTTGCACTTTGCGCACAAGAGCCCCGAGCGGGTGCGCGGCCTGATCTTGATCGCGACCGGGCCGGGCTTCAAAAATCCCGAAGCCCTGGTGCGTTGGTCGGAATTGACCGAGAGATCGGCGTCGCTGATCGAGAGCGAAGGATCTTCCGCCTTCGCGCAGAGTGCAGCCGCCCCGACCTTGATCGGTCTGCGTCCGGATCTACCCGCCGCCCAGGCGGCGATCCGCGCGATCGCGCTTCAGGACCCCGTGGGTCTCGTGCATTTCCAGCGGCAGATCGCCGCCCAGGTGCCACCGATCATCGACGAACTCGCCGAGATCGATTGCCCGGCGCTGGTCGCCGTCGGAGAAAAGGACGACGCTTTCTTGCGCGCTGCGGACCTCATGGCGGCGCGTTTGCCTCGGGCGGAGCGCGAGACGATTCCGGGAGCGGGCCACATGGCCAACATCGACGAGAGCGAGGCCTTCAACACCATCGCTCTGCAGTTTCTCGGCAAGATCGCCGCCGAAACTCCCGAGTGAATCCCTCAGCCGTTCGCGCTGCGGGCGGCCATCTTCTTGAGTGTCTTCAAGCCGCCCGGGATGTGAAACGCGCTCAACCCTTCTTTTCGCATGAACTCGGCGAGATGTGCGCTCTTGAGTCCGATCTCGCAGTAGAGCACGTAGGTCTGGTTGCGGTCGAAGCTCGCATAGGTCTTGAGGGCCTGGCCGAAATCCAGCAGCAGCGCATCGGGCCAATGCCAGCTCTGGTATTCCGGTTTCGTGCGTAGATCGATCACGGTGGCGCCAGCCGGAATGCGGTCCACTTCGAGATCCGGAATCCCCAGCGTCTCCACATCGAGTTCGCGCAGCTTGAAGATTTTTCGCGCCGCTACCGCGGCCTCGATGATCGAGAGATCGATCTTGGCTTCCTCCGCCTCGATGGCCTCGAGGGTCGCCGCGGTCGCCGGGCGGGTTGGCACGATCGCGCAGTATTCGCCGACGATCTTGGAGAGATCGTAGGTGCCGATGAGGCGAGCCGTGTCGATGATCTGGTCTTTGTTGGCACCGATCAGCGGGCGCAAGATCGTTTCGGTCGTAGCCCGCGAGATCACTGCGAGGTTTGGCAGCGTCTGGGAGGACACCTGGCCCACCGCCTCTCCCGTGATGATCGCCGACGCGCGGCGCTCGCGAACCAGAATCTCGGCCGCGCGCACCATCAGGCGCTTCAAGAGCACCTGCCAATAGCGCATTTGGGTTCGCGCTCGCAGTTCCTCCGTCAGAGCTGCGAAGTCGATGGCGTGAAGGCGCGGTTGGTCGCCGTAAGACCAACGATCGGCGAGCACCTTGGCGACCCGAAGGACGCCGAGTTGGTGGGTTTCGCCGCCGAGATTGCAAAACGCGTAATCGGTCCGAACGCCGCGCCTCAACAACTGCCAGGCGGCGACCGCGGAGTCGAATCCACCCGACATCAACGTGATGGCACGCCCGCTCGCTCCGATCGGAAGGCCTCCGTGGCACGCAATGCGCTCGGGAAAGAAGTAGGCATCGCCCCCGATGAGTTCAATGGAGACCGTTACTTCGGGGTTGCTCAGGTCGACTCCCGCCGAGCGCTCGAGCAGGCGGGTTCCCAATTCGCGTTCGATGTCCGGCGGCCGCAGCGCGATCTGCGAGCGCTCTCCGACCCTTCGCGCCCGGACCGCAAAGCGCTTGCCGGTCACCCGGTTTCCGAACAATTCTTCGCCGGCGTCGACGAGTCGTTCGATGCTGTCCGCGGGGCACCGCTCGACGAGGGAGATCGACTGGATGCCGAAGACCCGGGTCAGGACCGACGCGGAGGCCGCGTCGGGAAGCTCGACGAAGATCCGGTTGTGGGTGTCGCGAATGCGGGGCTCGAGATCCTCTGCGAGCAGGGCATTTCGCAAATTCGCGACCAGGCGCTG